>JBIJBT010000132.1:0-5262 GCA_044345055.1 Bdellovibrionota bacterium | reverse complement strand
CAATCACAGATGCATTTGAATCAAACGCATTTAGCTCCGAGTACATCACAAATATTCTCGAAATGCGCACCCGCATCAGAAATGAGCCCGGAGCACTTCACCTGACTCGTGCTCAAGACATGCTCGAACTCGATATAGCAGAACCAGACCTATCTATCTACGATGCACAACAAGGAGTAAAATATGACACAAATCCCTAACGATTACTTATTGGAGAAACTCGAACACCTAAAGCTCACATTCATCAAGAAGCACTGCGAAACATTCGCAATCGAGGCAGCAAAAACAGGAACAACTCACCTCGATTATCTGGCTCAACTCATAGAAGGAGAAGCAAACCTAAAACACGATGCAAAGATCGCTCGATGCATCAAGCTAGCTCGATTTCCCGTTATTAAATCACTCGATACATTCCAGTGGTCGTGGCCAACAAAATGTAATGAACTACAGATTAAAAACCTCTTCCGATTATCCTTCCTCGATAAATCAGAAAATGTAATCTTCCTCGGCGGCGTCGGATTAGGAAAAACACATCTGAGCATCGCTCTCGGCTACCAGGCATGTCTTAAAGGACACTCCGTACTCTTCACCACTGCTATCGATACTGTAAATTCACTCATCGCTGCAAACACTCACGGAAGACTCAAGCACGAGCTAGCACGATACCTAAAACCATCGCTCCTGATACTCGACGAGCTCGGATATCTGCCCGTCGATAAAATCGGCTCAGACCTACTCTTTCAGATCATCAGCCAAAGATACGAAAGAGGCTCCATCATTATCAACTCAAACAGAACCTACAAAAAATGGCACGAAATCTTCAACAACGATGCCACCATGACGTCCGCTGCCCTAGACAGACTCCTACATCACGCTGAAACCGTTCAAATCGAGGGGAAAAGTTTCAGAATGAAAGACCAAATACAAAAGTAAAAACTCAGGAACAAAAAACATGAAAATTAAAAAAAACCTCCAAAACACCATTTCACCGCTATGCATTTTCAAAACGCTCTAATGTATGCATTTTCGCGGCGATGCTGACAAGCGGCCCCGCGAGCGTGACTTTCCGTCGGTTTTAGAGAGTCAGTAGGTAGTTTCATCGTAAGAAAAAGTTTCAGAGAAGGGACGCTCGAGCGAACCGCTCGAGTTGCTTGTTGTGCCCATAATTGTTGTGCCCATAATTCTACTATACCCCTACGTCTGTACCTCGGACAAATAGCGGTACGAAGAGGAGGACGACGATAAGGAGCCTAGATAAGTCTGAGAAAATTCCCTCACACAAATTTCAGCGACCGGGGCGTTTGCGTCTCCGCTCCGGTGACGAGTTATCCCCAGACAAGGCGTCGCTCGCGCTGTATAATGCCTCCGGAGCAATATCGACGCCATTTGGCCAGGCTAGGGTGCCAGCTTCGATGAAAAACTTTTTGAAGTTCCTTTGATTCCGTAAGGGTTCAAAAACTGGGCCCTTGAACCACTTTGAAATGTCGACGTTCTTTTCAGTACCATCATCAAAGACTGTGCGTACTACGAAGTCTTTAACATACTTGGCACCGACCACCTGAGGAAGGTATTTCATATCGTTACTCCAAAGGCTCGATACGGTTGAGGGCTCTCCCTTTCTCGATGTTCTTCCAGTTTATCATAAGTTCAAGTTTATGTAGCCGCGCCCAATCACGGACCAATTTTTTGGCGGTCCTAGACGATAGAGTTCCTGCCAGCAACTCCCCATCAAACGTAAAACTAGCTCTTTCACCGCGGAATTCAACGTGAAAATGAGGGGGAGGATGATCCCCGTAGTACATGCGGATGATAATTCCGAAAAAAGTTGAGACTATTGGCATATCAAGTAGTTAATCACAGAAGATCGGGTTATTCTGGATAGTATGTCGGGTTACCTCAAATGAAAAGCCGTCGAAGAATCGGTGCTTTAGGAACCTTAACACCCTAAACCTCCTCGCCAGAGCCCCTGGACATCTATTCCTCAGAGGTGTTTCTGTTCAATGGCGAACCATTCCCGTCTCGACTGACAACTATTACCTAACCACTAAATGCATGGACCGCATCCTCATCATCGGTTCGAGCGGCGCTGGAAAGACCACGCTTGCAACTTGGCTTGGTCGTCGGCTCGACCTTCCCGTAATTCATCTTGACTTCCACTATTGGCGGTCCAATTGGACCGTTCCGCTGGCGGAGGAATGGCGCGCCCAGGTCTCGGAGTTGGCGCAGGGCGACAAATGGGTGATGGACGGGAACTTCGGCGGGAGCCTCGACATTCGTCTTCCTGCCTGCGACACCATCATTTTCCTGGACTTTCCGCGCCGGATAAGCCTGTGGCGGATCCTGAAACGCTGGGCCCAATGGCACGGTCACACGCGGCCCGACCTTGCGCCGGACTGCCCCGAACGGTTGAACTGGCAGTTCCTCCGCTGGGTCTGGAACTTCCCGCGAGAAACAAGACCAAAAATACTCGAGAAAATCAGGCCTTATAGAAAGAGAAAAAACATCATAATCCTGAAAAACCCGGCGGAAGTTAAGCAGTTCGTCCAGAAACTACCCAATAATTAGGGATTCCCCCTTACCTCTACACCTCAGAGGCATAAAGGTAAGGCATAGAGGTAAGGGGTCGGGGGAGATCGGGTGCTGACACCTGTTTTTCGACGGCGTTAGCTCTAACCAATGTATCCATTGGGGTATCGTTCGTTCCACCAATGAGGTCGTTCAGCTGAATTTATTGCGCCCCATCCAAGATTTAACACCTCGCACCCGGACACTAGCCATTTTCCGTTTTGCTGAACGACCTCGGTTGAACCATCCGGATAGGATAGGGAAACTACTCCCTCTTTGCCCCGCAACATGGTCGTCACATCCCAATGGGTGTGAGAAGCGCTAATATTTCCGTTCATCAGTTTAACCGGCTCG
The DNA here is from genome assembly GCA_044345055.1 of Bdellovibrionota bacterium. Taxonomy (GTDB): domain Bacteria; phylum Bdellovibrionota_C; class UBA2361; order UBA2361; family OMIW01; genus OMIW01. The sequence continues at coordinate 2,343 of JBIJBT010000132.1, read as the reverse complement.
CCATCGTATTTTTCGTATCGATAACATCCGCCAATCGCAACGTGGAAGCTTCCCCCCACCTTCTCAACAAGGAGCGCATTTACCGTGTGTCGCCGCAGATGGGGATTGGTGCCGAACGCAATCTCACCTAAGAATCGTGAACCTTGCCCCCTATTGTCGTCACGAGAGATGATGTTGAGGAGGGCGTCCTGCCCAACTCTGGCCGTGGCTTCAGTAATTTTACCCGTATCGAAGGTTAGGCTTATATCCTCGATAATTCCGCTGCTTCCATATTGGAACCTACCTTTGGCGACTATCTTTCCGTTGACGCCCTCACGTTGCGGTGCGCTAAACAACTCCGATCCGGGGATGTTCTTCTGAACCACACTGTTCGCGAAGGTCATATCTCGAATATCGAACGTAACATCGGTGCCATCGTCGTTCGTAATATGAATGGTGGTCGCCTGGTCAAGCTTCGCCTTGAGGACGAGCTGAGCGTTGGAGATCTCCGACCACGGTTGATTAACTGCCTCGAGGTACTCTGTTAGTGCGGCATCAAGCGACATCTCCTCCAGCGACGCATCTCTCTCAGTGGGGATCCTCGTCAGGGTATAGTGCATCTCACCAGCCATCGCACGCTGGGATAGTTTCCCGTAATGCGCGGCAAGTCTCGCACGGTTCTCACTTCCTGGCACTTCGTCCGGATTGAAGTCCGGGTCGGGACTGGTCACGACGAGAATGTTTCGGGTAACTCCCTCAAAGAGCTGAAGCCGATCGTTGGCGTAGTTACCGAGCTCTGCATCTGGTAGATTTTTTGCAAATACCGCATCTCGACGGGTATTAATCGGATCGAGGCGTACCGTGATTCCCCTCTCTTCACAAATCCTCCACACCTCTGCCGCCACGAGGACCGTTTCTTGATTGCAGGTCAGAACGATAGTGTCTTGAGATGTCGCTCCCGAGGATTTGACCAAGAGAGAGGCTAGCGCAGTCAGGTGCTCGTTGGGGATCTGTATCGGAGACGATTCTCGCCATGAGCGCTCTCCGTGGTCGGCGAGAGCATAGGTGAGGTTTTGAGCCAGCTCTGTATCATTCCAACTTCCCTGAGCGATCTGCAGATCGTTGCGGTCATCGACAGCTTGATAAATTTTATTGACGAGCTCTTTGCGAGCACCGGATACCTTATCAGTGTCGCGCTGCGATTCGAGCCCGCTGCCGTTATCGTATGGGTCCTGTACCGCATGCATAGAGTACTCCAGTCGATGTTCTTCGTCGCGGAGCCTATCGCGTTGACCGCTGAGTGTAAATACTTCTCTACCTGAATTCGGCTTAATAAATTTATATCCCGTTACCTCCATACCTCAGAGGTGTAGAGGTAACGTGTAGAGGTAACGGCTGTAGTGACCCTGAAAACTTCATAGACAAAGAACCAAAAAAGGAGGTATAATTTGGTTCATGTACCATAGGTCTCTCAATATTCTAAAATCACAGTCTTTCTTCCTGTTTGGCCCACGCGGGACAGGCAAATCAACCTTCCTGGATACCTTTTTAAGCGAAAACGAGAAGGTCACGATCGATCTGCTCGATCCTCAGCTTGCCGACGAGCTTATCAGTTACCCGAATAATCTACTCGCCCGTTTAGCACCACACGAAGGTAAGCGAGAATGGGTAGTTATCGATGAGGTACAAAAGGCTCCGCAGCTACTCGATATCGTCCACAAATTGATTAAAGAGCGGAGATTTAAATTCGCGCTCACCGGTTCAAGCGCTCGCAAACTAAAGCGGGGAGCGGCGAATCTTCTGGCTGGCCGCGCTCTCATTTACAACATGTTCCCTTTGACCTGCGAGGAATTGGGGAAGGACGCGAATCTGATGGAGATGCTGAGATTCGGTACTCTGCCTGAGATATTTAGCCTGGATAGTCCGATAGCAAAAGCCAAGTTTCTCAAAGCATATGCGCAGACATACCTTAAGGAAGAGATCATCAGTGAGCAGATCGTGCGCAACCTCCCGCCGTTCAGGCGATTTCTTGATGTTGCCGCGCAAAGTGACACCGAAGTAATTAGCTACAGCAACATAGCCAGAGATATCAATTCAGATCCTAAAACGGTCTCAAACTACTACGACATCCTGGAAGATACGCTCTTGGGTTTCCGGTTACAGTCCTACGACAAATCAGTTCGAAGAAAACAAAAGAAGGCGCCAAAATTCTATCTCTTTGATACCGGAGTAACACGAGCGCTAGCGGAGCGGATCGATTATGAAGTTGCCCCAAAAACCTTCGAGTATGGGCAGTTGTTTGAGAGCTTTATCGTTAATGAGATCCTGAGACGGTTAACCTACCTAGACAAACAGTTCTCCCTT
>JBIJBT010000131.1:0-5304 GCA_044345055.1 Bdellovibrionota bacterium | reverse complement strand
CATTTTTCCGAGAGAACGATCGCCGCAGCGGTCCACCGATTAAATCTGGTTCAGCTTTTTGACAAGATCGTTTATGTAGCCGCAGGGAAGGTTGAAGAGTTTGGTGGGTTTGATGAATTAATACAGAGAAAAGGCGCTTTTTTTAGGGCTTGGGAGGATTATGAGAGGAAGGTTGGGGGGTGAATAAAAAGGCGTGCCCCGTAATGGGGGGGCACGCAAGAAACCTTGATACTTGCTAGAGACTATCTTACCGTCTTCGAGAACCTACTCTAATGTTTTTTGCAAATATCCTATTCCCCTCACAGGCCACTTCGAAGGATATCTGATTCGGCGCGTTCTTCGACCTCCATCGGCCGACCAACCTTCGCATGACAGGCAGATATTGACTATCAGGCCAAGTGCCCTTCAGGTAGTAAGCTAACCCTGGGACATCCGGGTTCGTAAATATAACTTCTGCTTTACCAATTGTGCAAAGGTTGCACAGACGAACCAATTCCATTTCCATGGCGATGGGGAGAAGGCTATTACTTGATAAGTTATTTAGCCCACAAAGTCAACAATACCCCACAAATTTCCCCAAAAAAGCGTAAATCGACCACTCCGACGGGCATACCTTCGGTAAAATCCGTTTATTAGGCCGAGAAGCCTCCAAACAATGCGGGCCAGAGGCCCGCGCACCCAGGGGGAGGCTAACGTTAGGAATCATCCGGAGGACAAGATCCCTGGGGATGCAAAAGCAGCAAATCCCCCTACCCCAAAACCCCAACCTGCTCCTCCAACTCCCCCACATGCCGCGCCCAGTAGCCGGGGGCTCCGAAGAATGAGAATACACGCTGAAAGGCTGGGTCGTGCCAACGGCGGGCTAGCCACGCTGAATAGTGAATAAATCTAAGGGTTCTGAGTGCTTCGATCGCTCGGAGCTGCTCTCTCGGGAAGGGACGAAAAGTTTCGTAGGCTTCGAGCAGCACTTCGCGGTGATAAACCGCCTCAGCGTCGCGCCCAGGCACCAAAAGCCATACATCCTGAACCACCGGCCCGACGACCATATCGTCAAAATCAACAAGCGCCGGTCCCTCGGGGGTCTGAATCACGTTGGCAAGGTGGCAATCGCCGTGAATACGTTGAACGGGCAGCCCCGCAAGAAGTGGCTCACACAGCTCGCACGCCGCCCGGGCGACCCGCTCGTACGAAGAGCGAATTTCGCGATCGATAAGGTTATTTTCGAGAAGAAACTCGATATTACTCCATCCGTAAGATTCTACCGTCAGGTGGATCCGATGATGTGCTTCCCGCAGCGCTGCGACCGTGTGCATCCGCGCCAATAACCGCCCGAGCCACGGAAGGTCCTCCTCCTGAATCTCATCGGGAGAGCGCCCCATCAATCGCGGAAATAGCGCGACAGGAATCTCAGTTCCCTCAAGCATCCGCACACTCTCTCCGTTTTCATCGCGACGCGGCGCTGCAACTGGAATCTCTCGCTCAAAGAGATCAGCCAAAAATTGATGCTCTTCAATAATCTGTTCGCGACTCCATCGTCTCGGTCGATAAAATTTCGCTATAACAAAGCGCTCATGTTTGGGAAGGTCGCGATCGCAATCAAGCTCAACTTCATACACCCGATTCTCCATACTATTGAGAGCAAAACATCTTCCCGTGCAACGAACACCAAATGATTCGACCGCTGAAAGAATCCGCTCAGGAGTAAGGGCAAAGAAATCTCTTAGTTCATCAGGTTGCGGCGAGTGCATATGTTCTACCAGTCAATACGTGCTCGCTCACTTTAGCTTGAACACACTATTCACACCACACGAATTGAAATCTCAGCTATCCTCACCTCTTTTCAATTATAGCGGGACTATCCTCCTCTCTGTTAGAATCAACACAGATGACGCAAACTACTCTGCTACTGCGTCCTTTCTCCATAATCCCAACTGAGGAGCTACTCGCCATGTCCAGCTATCTCAAACATCTCACCGCTATCGTCACTGGCGCATCCTCTGGTATCGGCCACGCCACTGCGACCCATCTCGCCAAGGCAGGCGCTGCTGTTATTCTCGGGGCTCGCTCCGAGAATAAAATTCGCGATCTATCAGAGGAGCTATTGAAACTAGGTGCGAGAGAGGCGGTTGCAATTCCGCTCGATGTAACGAGCCCGCGCTCTATCGAGGCATTCGTAAATCAGGTCGAGGTTCGCTTTCCAGCGGTAAATGTCCTTATCAATAACGCAGGACTCGCCCGCTCACTTGATCCTCTATGGGAGGGATCGACTACTGAATGGGAAGAGATGATTCAAACAAATATCTCCGGCCTCTTGCGAATGACAAGAGCTTTCCTTCCCTCGATGGTGGAGAGGAATGAAGGTCACATTATATGTCTTGGTTCAACCTCGGGCCACGCAACCTATCCCGGTGGTGCTGTTTACTGCGCAACAAAACACGCAGTCTCAGCGATAAGCGATGCCCTCAGAAAAGATCTAAACGGAACTCGCGTTCGGGTAAGCTCAGTCGATCCAGGTGCCGTGCAAACCAATTTCAGCACTACCCGCTTTAACGGTGACGAAGAACGGGCCCGCAAGGTTTACGAAAATATGGAGCCTCTCACCGCCGACGATGTGGCTGAGATGATACTTTTTTGCATTACCCGTCCAGCTCGGGTAAACATCAACTACATCATTGCAACCGCAACCGATCAAGCAAGCCCGCTCTAGTCTTTAGTAGGCTATATTCAAAAAAATTACTCTACTTAAAAACACTTCCAGTTGCTCTGGCCCACAGATAAAGATCGAGCACATCGGGCGATTCGTTTAGCTTATCGGCGAGTGATAGAAAAAGAGACTCAATCTCTCGATAGCGGCGGTCGCTTATCGAGCTCGGCATTTCTTCAAGCATCCCGCAATCGCAGAGAGCCCGAAGAATGTGGCGATCAAGAATAGCAAGTCCACACCTTCCGATATTTCGTAACGCATGAGAGGACTCCTTCATACCGAGCCCCGAAACAAGCCCCCGAAGCCGATCCCGTTCCTCATTCGCACCAAGGCCCGCACTAAGCAGCTGCTCGATCTCATCGCGCTGATCAAGAGCCCGCATCAAACGCGCAGCCTTTACCCGATGAAAGCGCACATACTGCGCAGGCGTACGCAAAACTTGCGCAACTTCGCTCTCGCTCAATCGACCACAAAAAAACCCCATTTCTTGAAGCTTCACCATAGCCGCCTCAGCATGATACGGCGAGCTTTGCGGTGTCAAAAGGCAAAGCAACACCTCCCGAAACCACGCTGTTTTGGGTACCTGAGCAAATTGAGAAAGCACCTCGCATAGCTGAGGACGCATTTCGTTGAGGTGTGCGAAAATGTCTGGAATAGGTTGAGCGTCAGGGATGTGAGAGAGCACGATACAGAAAGGGTGAAAAGCAAATTATTTGCTGAAAGTGACACCAACTAGTTGAGGAATTGAAGGGGCTTAAGCAAAAAGAAATGGCTCCCCGGGACGGGCTCGAACCGCCGACCCGGTGATTAACAGTCACCTGCTCTACCAACTGAGCTACCGGGGAACGTGTGACAATGGTGCCAAATTAATCGAGGAGTTGTCAAGGGAAGTGCAGTAGTTTCCAGGGCTACGCCTTGCTCCGCTGGTGGAGCAACATCGGATGGTTTTTCGATTACTGTGTAATACGGCCTCCCTTTAGTATACGTGAGACGCCTCGGGTGATGAATAGTTTAATTCTCTTAAGAGCGAATACTATCGGGCGATTTAAGGGGTGAGACTCATTCCAGCTATAAAAGTTCTTCAATGTCGTAGCGAACGAGCTTTGGCATAAAGCCATGTATTTCTTTTATCACATCCAGTAACCGCTGATGATGACTAGTCAGTTGAAAACTGGGGTTAGTTGATGCGAAATGAATTAACGCCGGCTGAATCGTACTATATGAGCGGGCATTTAAAATCTCACCCAAAATATGAATTAACGGATCAGGCGCGTGTGATTCAAAGGTGGCCGAAAAAGGAGTAACTGAAGAAAGATTCTCGATCGGTGAGCCGTCAGCTGTTGTGGCTATAACAGCAGTGACGGTTGGATCAAGAGGAGCTGGGTGAGCCGAAATAGTTGGTTTTTTGGTTCTCCAACTTTGAATCTTATTCGTTAGGTATGATTTAATCCCAGAGATTCTTTCAGGCGCAACTTGTTCTAAATTACCATTTGCATGGATGTTTGTGATTTGTGGGCCATCATTGGTGGGATCTACTGTTACATTATTCGATCCACTTATCTGCCCCCCGCCAATACTTTTTTGTGAATCACTTATTTCTCCGGTATCCGACAAACAAACAACTCGCGCATGCCGTAAAATAAGCTGAACAACTTCCGGTGCTAACCCCAGCTTGGAAGAGAACCTTATTCGACCACTGTCATCCAACAAGCTTTCTCGACCTCGATCCCGCATCCCCTCTCCCAATGGAAGACCTACCCGCGGATCATAATCACTAAAAATTAGCCCATTATTCTCATCAAAACCTACATGAACGATACTCAAACAGTCATCGCTTCCACCCGCCATTCCCTCAAGATGTTGACTATAATCTAGGTAACGTTGGGCAGTGACTGCAGAAACGGTCGGCAGTCGGCTAAAATCAATAATAAAAACCTTTGAGAACTCTTCTTTGAGCGCAGCTGTTAAAGCCACCGTTGCGCTAATAAAATTTTTTTCCGTTCCATCTGGAAGAGAGATTGTCTGTGGCTCAGCGACGATGGCCTTTAGAGAATTATTTTTTGACAAACCAAAAACAATACAGCTTTCGCTGCGATCATTACTGAGGCGATTAACTGCCGAGTCGATCAGTTCGGAAAAAGAGTCCTCATTCAAAGATATATCGGAAAATAGCTCTTGAACTTTTGTAAGAGTTTCGTTTTTAAAATTCGCATCTAAGCCTTGCTGACTAGAGCTCTTCGTTGAGCCCAGAAGAAGCGACCCAATAGTTGTCATCCGACCGAATTTGGGTATTGATCCATCCTGATTCAGCGCAACATTTAGAACCTTGGTGTTCTCATCTAAAATACCGAGCTCGAGTAGGGTCAGTAATCGATCTCTGCATAGAGCGCACGGGTTTGGATGGTTTGAAAATTGGAAGCGATCTTTTGATGAATCAGGAGGTGTATATCCGACAAGAGTTATCTGAGTAACCTTGGAATCCGTTCCTTCAATATGAAGATTCTCGAGGAACGCAGCGAGTGCGGTCTCAGCACATCGATTCAACTCAGTTACAGGTGGGATATTTCTAAAAACTGGAGAAGTTGAACCGTCGTTATGTT
>JBIJBT010000130.1:0-5314 GCA_044345055.1 Bdellovibrionota bacterium | reverse complement strand
CGCCGCGAACTCGAGAAATCGGGCGAATCCCTCAAGATTGCGCACTCGTGATTCGCGCTGAATCTCCTCCTGTAAGTAGGTACCGACATAGGTCCGCAAATAGAGGAGCTTGAGCTCATCATCAATTTCGGTGATAACCTCGGGTAGGGTGCCGAACTGGAGAAGAGAATCAAAAGAAGTATGCTCTGGAATCTCTTCGATACCGAGCGGAAAAAAGTTTTCTCGAAGCGCCCGTCCTGCAAGGAGATTTGCCTCCACATCCTTAAGTTTACGGGCTGATGAGCTAGTACGAACAAAGAATAGTCTCGGCTTATGCCGCTCGATAAGCCGATGCACCTCGTCGAGCAACGAGGGCAGTCGCTGAACCTCATCAATAAACACCAACAACGGATCGGACGCTCGTTGGAGTCTGCTCTCTATCTCCTGGGTCAATCGCTCAGGATGACGCAGCACTCGCTCAAATTCGACCTTATCGAGCAGATCAACCGTAAGGTGGGGTTGATAATCAGCAATAATACGGCTTAAGAAAAAGGTCTTACCACTTCCGCGCGGTCCAAAAACCATAACCGATCGATGCGCTCGTACCAGCTTCGCGATTCGTGGGTAGTTGCGATCCAAAAACATAGTCTGACGTTGTGAAGGGAATAGTACTCTCTCTTAGGCAGAGCGCTATCAATGGTCACGCAACCGAAATGATTTATAAAACTCGGTCTATACACCGGATTTTAGCCCAGAATCCAGTGTATAGACCGAGTTTTTCGATGACTATCCGCGTAAAGCCCCGACAACTCGCCTCTTTTACTCCACCCCTTTGCGGCATAGATCTGAGCCAAACACCACGAGTGCTGCTGCCCCTACCAGAGGCAACGTGATTCCATGGCCCGATGCAACGGCGGTGATCACTGTTGAGACCAACGGTATAAGCATCGACATTGTCGAGATGACCACAACGTTCCCGAATCGCATACCGATATCCCAGAAGAGATACGCGACGGCCGCTCCAACGGCCCAGCCGGTCATGATCAGCCAATCGCCACCAGTAGCCCCATACGGCTCCGCTAACCACGAACTCGCGATTAGCAAGACTACTCCTGTTACCACCATGTAAAGCGGCACCGCAGAGGCACCTTCGGGGTTAGAAAGTTTTCTTGCGAGATTGCTATAAAGCGCCCACGCAATTGCAGCGAGAATAGCGAGCGAGTAGCAGACCGGATTAATGCGAGAGAATGCATCAACGGCCGTCTCGGTTGAAGCGGTAGCGACTTTGCCCACCACGATCCCCGCGAGTGTTACTACAAGACCAACCGCAAGAATCTTGTGAGGCCGTTTGCCGAGAATCGGAATCGAGAGGAGAAGCGTGAGCGCCGGCCATAGATAATTAAGCAACCCCGCAACAAGAAGCTCACCACTTGATTTTGCTGCCGCAAATGCAAGCCAAGCAAGGGTAACATTGAGAAACCAAAATGTACCGCATACGAAAAGGCAGCGGGACGAATGACTCCATATCCGCCCGTTTGTTCCCCGAAAAAAACCAATCCCAGAAAGAATAATCCCCGCGATACCATACTCAAGCCCCGCTCCCCGAACGGGGCCAAACGGCGCAGAAAGGTGATGCATAACAAGCACTGCGCTGCTCCAGACGATGCAGGGAACAAGAGCAGCGAGGGTATATCGCAGCGATGACGGGGTGGTGCTCATAGAAGGCTCTGTTCAATTGTCATCGTCGTTTTCCCCCGATAATATTCTCAGGAATAATTCGAATTCGGCCATTTTCCAGCGCTCGCCTTCGATTTTCAGCGACCGATGACTCAACCCCGCATTAAACAAAGACAGACTATAAACTTCAAAACTATCATCCATATAGGTCTTTTATCGGGATACTTTAACCTAACCCATTCGTCGACGCACGGAGAAAAAAGATTTATCGACAACAGGTTTGCAACGGCTGCGATTGCGGGTTTGCGATGAAGGCGTGTGTTGGTTAGTGACAAGATAGTCGCAGATAAGACTACACAGAATTTTTTGGCAGAATAATGAGTGAGACTATCGAGCTAAGAGCAGCTGAAGTGCTTCAGCCAATCCTTTCCGCTCTGCCTCACACATGCGCGCTCTAAATCGCCATCTCCTCATCGCGGAGCCACTTGAGGCGTGCTTCGTAAACTTCCTGCTCGTCAGCGCTGAGCCACATCGTATCGAGTATCTCGATGGCGTGGGCTATGGAGGTATCCTCGGCAAGAGTTGGGGGGATTTTGGAGCGAGAGAACTCGTGCGCTCGGGTGAGAAATACAATCCAACGATCGAGAGCTGTCTTTACGTTTTCGGTATCTCCCTCGTATTTTTTTAGCTCTATAAAGTGAATCTCGAGATGATCGACAAGCTCGGCACCTGTCTCAACGTTTAACATCCGAAACGTGTTGTGGTATGTCTCGTCTGGAAGGCAGTTGAAGTTAAGGATATTAATCCCAATCGTCTTTACAAACTTGCCAAAGCTCGTCACCTCTTCACGCTGTGCTGCATAGAGCCGCGACCATTCATAGAGGGGGGCTTTATGGTGATAATCTGGACCGCTGATCTGTATCTCTATGTTGTACCACCTACCCTTTTCATCTTGGGCTTTGATATCGAGGACAGAGAGCTTGTCTCGGGAAAAGCTTTTTTCGTTGTACGGATTTTTGATCTCAATCCGGACAATCTGATCTTCAGCTGAGACTATCGAGTTAACAAGCGAGATGAGCAGGTCGGTGTGTTCTTCATTACCGAAGAGCTTTTTGAACACAAGATCGACTCGGGGATTTAGGAGGCACATAGGGGGGGTAAGATTGTTGGTGGAATACGGCGTCAGAAGCATAGCGAAAACCAACTAGGTGGGCAACGCGAGGGGAGAAAAAATCGAGTCTCGGAGAGCAAAAAAGCCACGTTTTTCGACACATTAAGGTGCTCAATATATAAGCCTCAAGAGTGTCATACGAAGGTGCGGACGGCGTCGGTCATTTACCTACTAAACCCCGAATTGCCCCACACGAATAGCTTTTAAAGGCTCCTCATTCATATGCCTGAAAGATTCATTTCATCATTCAATCAGTCAAGGGTTGATGTTGCATAACGTGTAGTTTTTTGCCTTGCTGCTTTAACGATACCCGTTCGGCTATAGGCTAAATAATTCCCGGAAAACAATTGAACCACGATCTTCTATTCAACTGTACTAATGCCTACTTACCACTCTTTAGACTATTAAAAGACTCTTTTAATCAAAAACGGCACCCTATATACTTACTCTATGACTGCTAAAAAACAAACAACCTACGGTCAACTCGAGAAATCTCTTCTTGCAGCTCTTACCGAGGGTGGTGAGGTGAGTGCGGCTCAGCTGCTTCGCAGTGTCTCGACTTCACAAAACTCCTACACGATTCAGGCGGTTTATCATGTGTTACGAAAGTTGCGCAGAAATGGTGTGGTGGTAAAAGTTCGGGATAGATTCAGTATTAGTATTCCTTGGGCGCTCGACATTATTGACCTAGGGCGAAAGCTTGAAGAAAAAATTGTATTTGCGCCTAGTGCTGAGCAGGTAATTCCATTGGAGGGAGAATCATTGGAATTGACCTTCTCCAGCCTTCTTAGCCTTGATGAGTTCTGGACCCATCTGATGGTTCTGTTACTTGGAAAAAGTACCGATAGAACTGTCTTCAATTTTTGCCCCCATCCCTGGTTTTACTTCCTTCATCGACAGCAGCTCGAGAGGTTTTATCGAACGCTCCTGAGACGGAGGTGTCGTATATTTGTACTTGTCGGCGATAATCAATTTCTCGACCGTTATTTTTGCTGTCAGCTGGATGAAAGGCTTTACCGTTGTCAGACTGGGTCGGGGAAATTGGTAGGCGGAACTAAATCACGGCACGTCATGGTAATAGGTGATTTCATCATTCATGTCGTCCTCAATCGTCGCACCGCCAAATCGATTGACGCACTTTTCGGGCGTATAACGTCAACCGAGCATCGAGAGATTCGTCTACTTCATCATGAGCTAAGCAGCTCGGGAAATACTAAGTTAAAGATCGTTAGAGACAGCAAGAGGGCGGCTTCGTTGCGAAAAACTTTTCTGACAATAGAGAAAGAAGGATAGCAGAGAGTTTCTCGAAATGTGGTTCGCCGCCTGTATGATTAGCTGCCACGGTTCTATTGAATCACCAAATGACAACACGCTAGGGTCCAACAGCGCGGAGTCGGGGTGACTGTTCTGCCTCTTCTTGCTCGCTCAGGTAAGCAACCACCCCGTAGGTTAAAGGCAGTAGAAGTACCTCGATCGCCACCTTGAGTGCTGTGGCAATAAGGATGGCTCTCCCAAGCTGCGCCACTCCCAAGATGCCGCTGAGGGCGATAAGGTAAAATAGGGTTGTGTTTACGAATTCACCGATGAGGGTCGAAGTCACCGCCCTCAACCACAGATGTCTACCCTCTGTCCACGATTTCATGCGATCCATTATCGAATGGTTAATTACCATTCCGCTCCAAAGGGCGAGCCAGCCACCAATCAGGGTTCGTGGAACTGCGCCTAATACCTCCCCAAACGCTTCCTGTCGACCAACCGTATCTATCGTTGGAATTGCTAGTACTCCCTGATAGAGACACCCTGCTATGATTGATGCTACAAGACATTGCCATGCCACCCTTCGTGCAGCCGCATAACCGTAGACCTCGGTGAGAATATCCCCCAGCAGATATGCCCAAGGGAAGTAGAGAACGGTAACTGAGACGGGCATTCCGGCGATTGCGATCATTCTTGGCGCGGTCACATCTGATATCAGGACAGAGGTGACACTTAATGACGTGAGTAAATCCAGATAGCGATATTGCTTCATAGTTTTGGTGTCTCCTCATGAGTGAGATTTTTGTTTCATAGTTCGACTAGGAAGGCGAGAAAGTCTTTCTATTTTTTTATTCTAATGAGAGGGTCTATTTATGAAATAAAACGACCTAGTAAAAGCACATTTTAAAAATGTCTTTTAATTTGTTTAAGCTCGACCTACTTTTTGATCATCCGAGTGGATGGGTGGATCTTAAAAGCTAAAAAAGGGTTTTTTGAGGTCTGTGAAGGAAAGTCTTTTTTATGCCTTTGACCGGAGGGGAGATAACAAGTTACCGTGTGAGAAGTGGCAGGTTTGTTTTTGTACTGCTCCTTTGACCACGAGCTACCACCCCTATGACGAATTTTCCCCAACCTCTCCCCATTCCCTCGGGAATATCAGACTTCGCAAAACTACGGGCGGGTGGTTTCTTCTATATCGACAAATCCTCCTTTATCGCCGAATTCGCTGAA
>JBIJBT010000058.1:0-17937 GCA_044345055.1 Bdellovibrionota bacterium | reverse complement strand
ATCGGTGAACAAGGACAGTAGGTACTTGGCAACCTTATCAAAATGAAAATCCGCCTCCGCAAAAAAACGCTGCATACGGCGATACCATGACGAGGTACGCCCATCACACGAACAGCTCTGACAAACCCTCTTCAAATTCACCGTGCGAGCCTGAACAATCCCAACTACCATCGCCGCAAGACACGTCTGCCGAGGTTTGCTTAGACCGATATTCGCCTGTACTATCCTTTCCAACCCCTTGATGCTATCCATAAAACCCTCCTTGGTGTTTTAGCGCTTCAAGGATAGGGTATTTTAATGTAATATCAAGGGGTTATCTGCTTTTTGTCGCGTACAGAGGATTAGGTCAGTAATCCAGTACAGAGCGTATGAACCGAGAAATGAAAAGCCACCTACGATGGCGAGGCACAAAATATGATTAATGATAAGCTGATACTGACCATATATTAGTCCTTGCTCATCGGCAAAGACCGCCGTTAGCACCATCCCGACCATTCCACCAATTCCGTGACAAGGAAATACATCTAGGGTGTCATCAAGAGGGGATCGACTTTTGAGCTGAACGCAGAGGCTGCTTATTAGGCTGGCAACTACTCCGATGAGAATACTTGCGCTCACCGAAACATATCCAGCTGCAGGAGTTATTGCCACGAGCCCAACAACCGCACCGATGCACGCTCCTAGCGCTGTTGGTTTTTCACCTTGCGCCCCCTGAAAAAAGATCCAGGTGAGCATCGCTGCAGCCGAGGCGGTGTTAGTGGTTAAAAAAGCTCGACAGGCGACGTGGTTTGCCGCGAGCGCTGAACCGGCGTTAAATCCGAACCAACCGAACCAGAGCATACCTGTGCCGATGAGTACAAATGGAATATTTGCGGGGATGACGGATTCACCATCGCGGTGCGATCTTCTTCGTCCAAGAAAGAGGGCTCCCGCAAGTGCCGCAAATCCTGCCACAGTGTGGACAACGGTTCCTCCGGCAAAATCAAGAACTCCCCAATTTCGAAGAAATCCCTCAGGGTGCCAAGCCCAGTGAGCAACGGGAGCGTAAATGAGGAGAGAGAAGAGCGCGATAAAAAGAAGGTACCCAGAAAATCGTACTCGCTCGGCGAATGCACCGGTAATAAGTGCCGGTGTTATGATGGCAAACTTCATCTGGAAGAGTGCAAATAGGACAAAGGGAATGGTCGCTCCGAAAGAGGGATTTGGCTCGCTGCCTACATCTTTGAAAAAAAGAAAGGTCAGTGGGTTGCCGATTATTCCCGAAAAAGAATCTCCAAAGGCGAGGCTAAATCCAACGATGACCCAGACAATGCTTACTACTCCAAGACAAATAAAGCTCTGCAACATTGTCGATATGATATTCCGAGTGCCTATCATACCGCCGTAAAAAAGGGAGAGCCCGGGCGTCATTAGCAGCACAAGTCCAGTTGCTGTGAGCATCCAGGCGATGTCGCCGGAGTTAAGAGCGTCTGCTGGATCCACCCACGGTGAAGGGGTGGGGACAAATGCGACACTGCTAAGAAGTACTAAAAGAGCAAGGGGAATAAGCCAGAGGTTCATCGAAGACTCTTTGAAAAAACCGTTAAGAAATGGGTATTAATGCTATATTGAGAGCTGATAAGTATTACGTCTTTACTATTGAGCTTATAGCACGAATCAATTGACGCGATAGGGAAAAAATGAATGGGGGGAGAGAGGAGGAGGGGCGGCGGGGACTTTTGAGGATGCTGCGGGAAGAGGATGCAGCGATATGATAGTTGTATTGCTCCTTAAGAAAGTGAACGGCTTCTTAAGGAGCAATAAAAGATTTTTGACTACATTTTTGGACGGACGCAAGCTACTCCAAATTATAGCTCCGGTATCTCGGGGTAAAGCGGGAAGTTCATCAGTAATTTAGATACACGCTCACGGCTACTTAGTTTGATTGCATCAGGTACATCAGCTTTTCCTTTGCTGATCTGACCTGCATTTTTTCCGGATTCTATGCGAGCTGGAGTAGCCTCAGCGAGCGCATCGAAAATAATCGAGGCGACCTCGTTCATCTCTACTGTGCCGAGCCCTCTTGTTGTTAGGGCGGGTGTGCCGAGCCTTAGACCGCTGGTGAACCATGCGCCTTGTGGATCAAACGGAATCGTGTTGCGGTTTAGAGTAACGCTGCACTCTCGAAGCGCTGTCTCAGCTTGTCTTCCTGTGAGGCCGAATCGCTCTGCAACATTGAGGAGTATTAGGTGATTATCGGTTCCACCTGAGATAACGGGCACGCCCCGAGATGCAAAAGCTTCACCGAGTGCCTGCGCATTTTTGACGACTGACTGAGCGTAGTCGCGAAAACTTGGACGTAGTGCCTCGTGAAACGCAACTGCTTTTGCGGCCATGATGTGAGAAAGTGGGCCTCCAAGAACTGCGGGGCACCCTTTGTTTACATAGTCAGCGAACTCTTTTTTGCACAAAACGATACCGCCACGTGGTCCGCGCAATGTTTTATGGGTCGTTGAGGTAACGATATGGGCGTGAGCAACGGGATCGTAATCACCTGTGAAAACCTTTCCTGCGACGAGCCCCGCAAAGTGCGCCATGTCAACCATAAAGACTGCACCAACCTCGTCCGCGATTTCGCGCATCTTGGCGAAATTAATCCGCCGCGGATAGGCGCTGTAACCTGCAAGAAGTATGAGAGGCTTTACCTCATGAGCTTGCTTGCGAAGCGTGTCGAGATTGAGGAGGTGAGTGTCTCGATCCACTTGATAAGGGTGAACCTCGAACATGATGCTCGAAAAGTTTCGACGATAGCCGTGAGTAAGATGACCCCCTGAACGGAGATCGAACGCCATAATGCGTTGCGACATCATCTCGGTGCGAAGGGTGTTCCAGGTCTGCGTATCTAAATCATCGGGGTTGGCGTTCTCCCGCTCTGCGAGAAACTTATCCTGAACGCGAGCCGCTAAAATAGCGGTAAAAGCAACCATATTCGCATCGGCCCCGGAGTGCGGTTGAACATAGGCGTGCTCTGCGCCAAAGAGCGAACATGCCAATGAACAAGCCGATGCCTCTATCGTGTCTACATTGTCACAACCCGCATAAAAGCGATGAAAGGGAAAACCTTCTGCATATTTATCGGTGAGCAGATTAGAGGCGGCGGCCTGTACCGCGAGCGATGAGTAGTTTTCGGATGCGATTAATTTGAGACTCGAACGCTGACCATTGAGCTCGGCGATAATTGCTTCAACAATTTCTGGTGCCTCAGTTTTAACAAGCTCGAGCGATGCGAGAAATTGTACGGTTCCGGGGTTTACCTGATCGACTGGGGTAGCGCTCAGATACGAATGAAGAGGCGAGCTGGTCATGGCGGTAGTTCCTCGGAAAAGCGGTAGAGTTCGCGGGGGGTGTTTTAGCCCGGTGAGTGACTGGACTCTACTGTAAGATATTCGGGCGGGGGGAGGCAATTATTTCATATTTAGAATGGCTTGTCTGTCGCGATAAACTTAAGAGTCGGGAGAGCCTCAAACTTTTTCATACTCCCTAATAATTGCTTCCCACCGAGAAATGAAAACGCATTTTTGGCTCGCCCTCTTGGGGGCTTGTGGGGAAGCCCAAGTCAAATCCTATGGGACCGATTGGAGAGATAAAGCGGAGCCCTAAACCGTAGCCTTTTCGTTGGTTGGAGAGGGAATCGTTCTGGCTTTTCAGGAATACGTTTCCGATATCAAGAAATGTATGGAGCGATACACGCTCGGCGATGCGGTATTGCAGCTGGGCGCTTGAGGCGGCTAAGAGATCGCCACCGATGACATTGCCGCCCTCGCTAAGTGGTCCGAGCGAATTTTCCCGAAACCCTCGGATTGAATTGCGCCCCCCAAGGTAGTAGCGCTGGGTTATCGGAATCTCATCGGTATCGCCGAGTGACTGAGAAGCTGCCCAGCGAGTACTTGCGGCGAGGGACCAGTTACTTGCCGAAGAAAAGAGAGGCAAAATAGTTGAAGCTCGCATCGTGCCACTTAAGTATGATGCGTCGGAGCCGAGTGCATTTGATGCGAGGGATCCATCGAAGCCGAGGGTATATCCAGAGGTCGGCATAAGAGGAGCATCTCTCTTGTCGAGGGTGATTGAGCTATTGAGAGTGCTTAATAGAACAGTTCCGGAGTCAAATCGCCCAATCTGCACATCTTGAGGAACATTAAAAATATTTTCCCGTGCGAGTGAGTGGCCGAAGGTGAGCCCGATACCCGAGCTGTCAGATCTATAAAGATACGATGAAACGATGCTGCGCTCAACGTCGAACTCCTGAGTGGTTGTGGAGAGTTTTTGAAATCTGAGATCTTCAACGAAGGAATAGGGGGAATCGAGAACCGAGGGAATTGCGTACAAAATTGATGCGATCCCCTGAGATACCTCGAGAGTTCCGGGTAGAACATAGAGATCGGCCCTAAGCGAGACCTCACGTCCATCAAGGAATAGCGACCGATCTGATGCCTCCCCAAAGATATGAGCGCCGAACTGCGAGTTCGCGCCTCCTCCAAATCGGAGATAGCTCAACGGGCGCTCGATTACCTTAATTGTGAGCTCACGTTGAGTTGGGTTCGCGGAGTTGCTATCGGAGAAAATGACTGATGAAAAAAGCCCCAATTTTAGCAGTTTTCGCCGTCCTTCTTCGAGTAAGGTTTGCGACCAAGGGTCCCCCTCCCGCAACTTGAGAGTATGGAGGATTGTTGTTGTTGGAACTGATATGGCCCCCTCGACCGAGATTCGCGCGAGGGTAATCGGTGTTCCTGGCGTTAGCTCGATGGAGTAGGAATCATTGGTCGAGGAGCGGATAAGAACAATTGCTGAAGATTGGTAGCCCGCATCACGTAAGTTCTGCGCTATATTAGAGATCAGCTTGTTTGCCTCGACTGCGTTTATCGATTTAGTTGGTAATGGAGCCGTTGATACCCCGGCAGGCATCCCGCTTATCGATGAGATCTCCACAGATGAGCGCACCCCTTCCTGAATGATATAGCGGATTGCTACCCTATTCTTCGGCAAGGGAACTATCTCGTACGACACCCGTGTGCCACTAAATCCAAGATTGTGATACAGCTCTTCAATTAGTGTGCTATGAGACTGTAGCTCCTCATCGACTGCGTAGCGAGGGGAAAGAATATTGCGTTCTGGACCTGATTTTTCCTTTTTTCGAAGCTCTTTTTTTAGAGTTGATGTTGAAAGCTGTTGATTGCCGACAAACGATACCCGCTTGACGGGCAGCTCCATTCCCTCATGAATCGTGATTAGGTAACGAATGGTTTCTTGGCCTGTTGATTGCTTTTCTGTGGCAACCTCTGTTTCCCGCTGATATGCGACTGTTGCACTCAGATAGCCGGCTCGCCGATATCTCTCCGCCATTTTTTCCACAAGCACAGCGATAGAGTTATTACCAAACGGTAGAGAGCGATTTATAAGTTCAGTTCGCTCTAAAAGCTCATCATCTGAGAAGCGAGTGTTTCCAGAGAAGATGAATTTATAGTTGGGGCCCTGATCTATTCGGACGAGAAGAGATTGTTTATCGATGCCATTGCCCTCTAGCTGATAGAGAGTTTCAACCCGAGATGCCAAATATCCAGACTCTCGGAGATGACGCGTGATAGTAATACGGGCTAGCTGCTCGAACGATTTCGTCGCGCAAGCTCTCTTTTTTAGATTCCGAAGTAATGATTCAGGAAGAAGACCCTCTAGTTGTTGACCCTCGAGAATGATGTCGCCTATGTCGTGCAGCGTCCCCTCGTCGATAAATATATCAACGGCGGTACAGGGGTCTTCTTGCCGAACACAGCGAGCGGCGACCGCTGCATCGCGATATCCTCTATCGGTGTAGGCCGTTGTTATTCGGCGGACCATAGAGCGAAGCTGCGGCGCTCGTAATGGGCGGGACCGTTTTATCTTTGCATACCGAAGTATCTCTGATTTCTGCAGCGCATCATTCCCAATAAACGTTATGGTCAGCGGTACTCGCTCCCTCGATTTGATCGTGAACGCAAGATCCACACCGAGCTGAGTTCCCTGTCGCAGAGAGTTTGATACGAGCGTACCCGATGCGTTGAGTGAATCGAATATCTGGTAGTCGAGCCGAGCCCGAGATTCGGAAGCGGCTCCACTGAAAAGACCTTCTCCATTGAGCGAAAGTCGCTCCGTGAGTTTTTTGGTCGCAATAACTGCGGGGTCGATGCTTCCGGTCGTGTTGTTGTAAGCGGGCTCTACCGTTAATGAGTCGATATGGGTTAGTCGCGAGAGGAGTGAGGTTCCAATCGTAGGGCTGTCGTTATCAAATAGGGAGAGATCGTTATAATTTAGGGCAAGACCGAAGCGGCTTGTCGAGGATTGACGGGAAACATCGGTCCGGCCTCCACCTCCGGTGAGAAGCGCGATTATCTCCCGCTGAGATAATCCTCTATCGGAGGAAAGTACGATCTTTGGATTATCAGCTGCTCCGCGAGCCTCGAGCACGATTGAGTTCGATTCTCCCGATGCCGACAGGATGGTTGATTGACCTATTATATCAATTGAGGGGATAGCGTTATCTGGATTAAATCGAACAGTACCTGAAACGATTAAAAATCGAGTATCTCTAAATCCAAACCATCCACTCAACGCTTCTACCTCACCCGTTATCCGTGGAGACGCGGTTGAACCAGCAACGACAAGGTTTGCTTTAAGCTCTGCCTCGGCCCAGTTGGTCCCTAAAAAGAGGTCGTGCTCACCCGTTATATTGAGATTTAGCTCCGCGCCACCTTTTTGGGGAGTTGCACCCAACTGGATCTTGTCTCCCGACCCGAGGAGCGAATCAGAGATAAATTTCGCAACTGTACCGAGATCTATACTCCTCTCGAACGATCCAGATTGCAGCTGGATGTTCCCCCCAAGTTGTGGCGTTAGCTCGGGTGACCATCCGAGCGAGAGCTGACCGTCGGCTATCGCAGTCAGATTCGGAATTGAATCAAATTGAGTGCCGGTCAGTGTAGCTTTGATCTGAGAGCGCGATAAATTGGCTATATCGATCGAACCGCTCGCGGTGATAGCGCCTCGATTGAGAGTGCCCCTTAGTTCGGAGATCGTGATCTGATTTCCTGCAATGTCTCCCTTTCCCGTGAGAGAATTTGCCTCAATTCCCGCTGCTCCAGCAAAAACTCGCCCCTCTGAGAGGCTAAGAGAGCCACGAAATTCGGGTGCCGCTATTGGACCAGAGACCCGAACAGACCCTGAAAAAAGACCCGATGCATTATCAATCGCTGGAAAAAGATCAAGGAGGCTCTCGAGGCGGAGGCCACCAGATAAGGTTGTTGCATAGCCCTCAGCAAGAGAAACCCAGCCACCAGCAGTAACGGAGCTTCCATTACCCGAGAGTGAGAGGGTGTCGACCAGAGCACGCCCCCGCTTAATCGCAAGTTTTGTTCCGCGAGGGAGCTGTAGTTGATATGGAGGACAACCGATGCGTAGATCTGAAAGCGCAAGCGAACCATCTCCAAGAAGAGGATTGTCGAGCCCAAATGAGTAAGAGGTTGTTGCTGAAACTGAGAGGCATACCTGCTCGGCTGGTTCGATAGGAGGAGTGAACGCAGCAAACGCGAGGGTAAGCGAGCTCGGACCTTTGCCGTCTATGATGACCCGAGCCTTTGTCGTTGCACGCCCTGTTTCATCAGCGCCGGTGAGGGCAATAACGCCATCGCCGAGGGTCACAGTTCCCTTGACGATATTTGGAATGGGCCAGCGACCAGAGAGAGGAAGATAGCTCGCCGCGACCGTCCCTTTCCCTCGAATAAGCGAAGCAGTGAGTGGGCCTTCCAGTGACAGAGTACCATCAATGAGAAGATCATCGACGATGGAGGATGCACGGGTATCTTTGAGCCTTAACCGGTTTGCTTGAAGCTGAAGATTGGCGAGGCTCGGGATGTCGTTTTCTGGAAGATTAAGGAGCCCTTTTCCGGAGAGTGTTGCCTCGGTTGTCGAGAGCGAAAAGGCAAGCGATCTGTCGCTGAATGTGCCGGTTGCAGCTGTCGCTCCTGCATCGTAGTCGAGAATATGTCCATGACGGGCTTCAAGCTTGAGACCGATAGTTGGAGTATCAAGAGTTCCAGAAAGGGCTAGCGTTATCGTTGCATCACGAACGGAGACAATGTCAGAGGTTATCGAATCAAGGTGAAGAGTTGCTCCACCCTTGATTGTGTCACGATAAAGGGTAAATGATCCGTCCTTGACCTGAGCAGTAGCACTCGTTGCCTGTACCTCAGCGAGCGAGACGATCGGATCGCCACGATTGACATCGACGATAAATCGCCCACTGGTCTCATCAAAAACAAAAAGCGGAACGCCGGCGGGCGCGATAATAAAGGGAGGAATCGCATTAAGAGCCCCCTCGATTTTTGGACTTCCCAGATTGCCCGAGAGTTTCGTTGTGCCCGACACCGTTCCAGCAATCGGAGGAGTGATGCCGAGCGATTCAGCGTGAAGCGTTGCCGTGCCCGAGCCAGAGAGGGCGTTACGGTTTTTCGTATCAGAGATCGCCGAGATGAGCATCTCGCTCTCTTTGTGAATAAGAGATATCTGATTGAATACAGCCCGATGAGATTCGATTGTCAGATCAGATCGCAAACCCCCTATAATAAAGGTGTGATCGAGAGTTGGGTGCGGATAGCGGACCTTAAGCTCACGAGCAGCGGGCAGTAGCTGGAAGTTATCATCCGGTGTGTGTATGACCTCAAGAGAGACTCCCTCGCCGTGGAGCTCGGAGGAGCGAAACTGTTCGATAAAGCTGCCATCAACTACTGATAGCCGTTCGAGGCTAACGCGCCATCGACCCGAACGATCTTTTTCGGGTGGGATGGGGGCGGTGAGATGATCGATAAAACGATAGGTGCCGCTCTCTTCGCCGACCCCAGCTGCATGAGTGCCGATAAGTTCAAGATGATCGATATGGATTTTTTTCGAGAAGATATCGCGAAGACCAAATCGACCTCGAAGTCGCTCAACCGATAGGTGAGGGGTGCCCTCGACCAAAAGACGAACGTTACGTGCTTCCACTGACAAGGTCATCAACGAAAGCTTAGCTGAATCGTAGACGATAGACCCGCCGCAAGAGGTCGCGGCCTCCTCGTCAAGAAGCCCAATTAGGGCTGATACCGCTTCACGCTTGAGACGGCCTCCGACCATCAGCACGCTGCAGAGCAGAGCGAGAGCCACCAACAGTAAAATTCGCTTTCTGGTCATGGAGCGAACGGTCGTGAAAATGAAAAAAAGGCTCTAGGTTTGTGATGAGGAGGAAATTTAAACGGAGACTATGCCTCGGGAGGCAGAATACAGATTATCTTTCATCTGCTCCCGTAGCGGAACCTATGGTTTCTTGTTAGGTCACTAATAAATCGGTTTGCCTTCAGTTTAACGGCTCAGTTGGACCCTTGAGACACCAACGTACGAGCGGATCGGCAGAAGAACCCGGAATATCGCGGAGCTTAACGGTGCTTCGAACGACTCGACTCATTAATTTTGAATAGCCCGAGGCCCCAAAGCAGTAAAGAACCCCTTCGTCAGCAGTACCCTTTGCAATACGAAA
The DNA here is from genome assembly GCA_044345055.1 of Bdellovibrionota bacterium. GTDB lineage: Bacteria > Bdellovibrionota_C > UBA2361 > UBA2361 > OMIW01 > OMIW01. The sequence goes on along the minus strand of JBIJBT010000058.1, from coordinate 8,360 downwards.
CTTCTTTTGAGCCTTGAAAGCGCTACAGTAGGCCGGTGGAGAATCGGAGTTCGCCAAAGCTTTTGGGCAACCATTAAAGCCAAACGCAGGCCAGCGATCACGATTTTCAGAGTCTCTCAGCACAATGCTGAATGCCGAGAGATACTTTCCGTAAAGAATGATGCCAGCATTTTTCCCACATTCTGCGATTGAGGGCCGAAATTGCATGTCCCGTGTCACCTGGTCAGCACACACGCACGGTTTAAAACGCTCTCCCTGACAGAAGCTTCTTGGCCCTGAGCCATCGGTGCCCCGAATGCCAGCTAAACGTAGACTCCGATGTTGTCGGACCATCTGTTGGGCAGTTGATGTATTCTGTGAGGTTGATTTACTTTGAGCGAAAGCCTCAAAGTAGGGTGTCGTTACGACCAGAAACATAAACGCAACGGTTATGACACGACGAATGCGGGCTAAGGAATTATTATTTTTATTATCGAGCATCATAGTTCTCCATATATCTTGAGGGTATTTTTAGTTAATTTGTCGAACGTTAATTGTTAAATTTCGCGATGATTAAATCGCTAATGACCAAAAACAGCGGAGATCGATTCGTGTAATTCGTCTTCATACGAACCAGCTTCACCCTCAGTCGATATGGCTACGATTTTTATCCCCTCGGCTGACGATGGTTCCTCAAAAAGTGCAGCAAAGGAGGCGAGAAGCTCACTAGTAATATAGTGGGTGTTCGGCGGGAGGTCGCGAGAGCGCTTAACGAGCCGCTCCTGAAGAACAGGAAATGACGCCTGACAATAAACGACGACGGGTTGGCAATCAACAGTATTTTGGAGCTGATTTGAACACTCTTCTTGCGCCCGTTTGCGGGAGCTCCTCGTAAAAAAACCATCATCGAGAATAACAGAAACTCCCCTCTGAAGAGCCCGATGAGCTATGACATAGAGAGCTGCCCTCATACCGTTGACCCGCTCGAGTCGAAGATCCGGGGCCTCCACAATATGCGATGGCCCAAATAGAGACACAAGACCCTCGTCGAGGCTCAGGAGAATCGCATTGTAATGCTCAGCGAGCCGTCGAGCAGTTGTTGTTTTGCCACTCCCCGGAAGGCCAGACATCAATAAAAGAAGCGGCTTTGGGGCGCAGTGTTCGGGAGACATACCGATACCGGTTTATAGCGCGTTTTTTTGCACTCCCACTCTGTCTTTTATCCGTTCATTCGTCAAGTTTGGGCTATCTTTTCAATACTTTCGCAGTAATGCGCCGTTTGTGCGATACTTATTATCGTTTCGTTTAGAGGGGTGAAAAGAGGTCATGGAGAGAATTGGATTACTAACGGCTGAGGATGTGGGGAGCTCTGCGCTCGATGAGATAACTCGTGCCGGAATAAGCTATTCGCGCTCGGTAATAGTGCGGCTGAGAAATCAGGATCTTGTCATCGTATCGGTTGAGCGAAAGTATGTTCCCGCTCTTTTTTCGCTCCGAGTTGTTGAGGATATGTTTGCGATTCTCAAAGAAGGGGTTTCGGTAGCGGACCCGCGAAAGTTGCACGGGTTAACATCTCGAGGATTGAGGGAGCGAACCGTTGAAGCACTTCCGCTTTCGCAGCGGAAAAGGGGTAAGCGAGGCTCTACGACATTTTGGGTGTTTGTGAAGCAAAATGAGGATGAGGTCGTGTGGCGTCGTTCGGTTGCAGAGCAGATCGTCTCTTTTTACGAGAGCACTTTTGCTCGATGGACCGCGCGTGAACCGGCAGAGGTTGAGGTGTGGGCGTTCCTATCGAATGGGAGAGCATCGCTTGGACTTCGGCTCACCGATAGTTCGTTTAGGCAACGTCGATATAAACGAGATGAGAGACCAGGCTCGTTACGCCCAACTCTTGCCGCTGCTGTGGTGCTTGCCGCTGAAGTTTCCAAAGATGAAGTTGTGCTCGATCCGATGTGTGGAGTTGGGACGTTACTGCTTGAATGCGGACTCTCGAATACCGATGCTCGGCTTATTGGGGGAGATCGTGATCGCGACGCTCTCGAGCTTGCGAGGAGTAACTCAGAGCGGGCCCAAGTTAGTATCGATCTTAATCACTGGAATGCAACTGATGAAGGAGCCTTCCGTTCCCTTGATTCTCAAGTTTCGCTGATTCTCTGCAATCTGCCATTCGGCAAGCAATTCGGGGCCAAAGATGATCTCATGGTGCTCTATCGTCGAGCGATTCAACGATGGCGAAGCTTGCTTCGCCCCGATGGTCGGATGGTGCTACTGACCGCTCGTCCACAGCTAATACATCGCGTAAGCGAAAAGATGGGGCTCTCTGTAACGAATCTCTCTTCATTCATGGTACAGGGAATCCGCGCTACCGTCGTGCGTGTGGAGCGTGATGGACGTGAGTGGCGATAGATTTTGAGTCTCCGTCTAAATGTCATCGAGGTGAGCTCCGAACCACCTCGCATTGTAGCGAGCGACTAGGATAATAATAGCAATGGTTCCGATGGTATTGACTCCTAGGACGTACCAGTAAGGCTCGAATGCTGGGGCGAGAAGAATCGGTGCTATACCGACGATTGGGATAGTTCCGATTATGCTACGGATCGTCTGAGCACCCGGAAATTCTATAAGAAAAGTGCTCATCCAGAGAAGACCACCGAGGGCGCTTGCAAGGAGGGGGCCAAGTTTGTAGTGGATATTGAAGAGGTCGTGGTGATGTTTTAATTCCGCAACCGATGCAATAAGTGCCGCAAGTGAAAAGCTTGCGATCACAGCACAGCTCCAACCAGCGAAGGCCAGTGGTCGACCGTAGAAGGGGAATGCAGCTACATCAGATACAATATCAAAAAAAACTATTAATCCAATCGGTACCGTAGCAAGCACAAAAGCGCCTACCCTGATAAGTGTAAGAAGCCACACCGAGCTGTAAAATGTGCTCTTTCCAACCGCTGCGACAAGCGGTAGTAGCACGCCGCTGTGAGAAAGATAATCGAGCACTCTGCGGTGCGCTTTTAGCGCCAACCAGAGCGCTGTGACGATACCGAGAGCAATATTTAATATGATTATTAACTTTGCCTGAAATGAACTGAGCCGCGTTGGTTCGCGGAATCCAGTAAGATCAAAATATCGCTCTCCAATCTTCTTTTTTAAATCTTCTTTCGCAACCTGCACCTCATCGAACCGTTTCTTTATCCCACCCCTCAGATGAACCTCCTGAAAGAGGGCAAGGCCAAGAAAGCTCTGAAAATGGGTTCTAATTTCCGTTCCCGATCGCCAGATGATAATGTCAGTGCCGCATCCATCGCAGATATGAATCGCCCGAAAAAGACCACGAAATAGCTCCTCATAGGCGGCGATACCATGTTGGTTTACTACATCGGGAGTTACTACAACGTCGAATCGTTCTAATCGACAATCGGGCGAGGGAGGAGTAAGTTCCTTCGTTTCAGGATTCGCGCTCCAGGTACAGGTTTTTAAATTTTTGGCAAATGATGGGTCGCCAATCAATATTTCCCGAAACCACGAGGGCTGTTCCTCGGCTGATAGCTGCACAGGATTACCTGTTTTGGATGAAGGAGTGGTACGACTGATTGGTGCCTGAAGAAAAAGAACTGAGACAAAGAGCTGAAGAATGACTATAAGGACCGTAGTTGCGACAGGTGCCAAAAGTAGAGTCGCCAGCAAGCGCGGAATTCGTAGGAAACACAAGGTTAGTCGAAGTGATGGTGGCATAGTAGATTCCTAAACACGACTCACGGCCAACACTGTACCATACTGCAGATCGGTAAGCTCTTGAATCCAGATAACTTTCTATTGCGTGGATGCGATGAGAGGGTTGGTTGACCGAAAAATTTAAAATAAATAGTTTCGTTGGTGAATACTTTGAATGGTGAGAACGTCTAGGGGCCGCGGAAACTGGTGAACGGGGGATGTTGTCATGACGAGTCGCGTTGGCTCAGTAGGTTCGGTGCGAGAAGTGAGCGCCCTTAATTGGGGTAGAGGGGACGGTTCCATAAGCCGCTCTCGAGAGGGTGACCTTATTCACAAGGCGGCGAACGGCGACAAGGATGCCTATCGCCAAATTGTTGAGCGGCACCAGAGACGACTTTTTTTAAGTGCTTTTGAGATATTACGGAATCGGGAAGATGCCGAAGATGTAGTACAGGAAGCTCTTGCTCGCAGCTTTTTCTCTCTCAAATCCTTTAGAGGGGGGAGTTCGCTATCAACTTGGTTGCAACGAATAGTTTTCAACCTAGCGATAGATCTGAAGCGTCGAGTCAGGAGGCGGGGAGGCGAGCCGGTTATTTTTGAGGAGGGAGTCACTGTTGCCGCTGATAGTGCATTTGAGGGGGGTGGTAGTGATAATCCAGAGGCGTTGTTACGCCAAAAGGAGCACCGCGAACGGATGATGAGAGTGCTCGATGATCTGAGCGATGAACACAGGCAGACAATTATTCTCCGTGAATTTGAAGGTTTATCATACGACGAAATTGCGCGTGCAACCGGTGTGTCGAGTGGGACGGTGATGAGTCGGCTTTTTTACGCAAGAAAAAAGCTCCAGTCTGCGCTTGCTGAGATGCGATCATGAGGGCTCAAGCAAAGCGAGAAATATCAAGAGAAGCGACCAATGGTGGAGTGGCACAATGGGAGAGGAAATGAAAAAGCCGCTGCTTAATGAAACTAGTAAGCCGCTCTCCGAAAAGGAAGAGCAGCTTTTAATGCGTTTTCAGGATGGAGAGGCTTCTTGGCGAGAGCAGTGGACTGCTCGGCGTCTCATCTCCGCTCGATCTGAAGCGCGAGATTTTTTGGCAGATGTTGGATTTTGCGGTGAATTTGTTCAATGGAGAGCGCATCGAATGTTGCGACAACTCCCGCCGGTTTGGACTCTTTTTACGGAGGTTCAGAGAAATATCGATAAACAGGAGTGCGTCCGTAAAGTCGTTATCCCGATGAAGGGAAGGTGGGCACTCTCTGCAGAAATGATAGCTCGGGCCGGATGGGGCGTGACTGGGGCTCTGACAGCGGCATCAGTAATGATTTTGATGACTCCTATCGGCGTTCATCAGGGTAAGAGAGAAGGAGAGGATATAAGCTCTCGTGATATATACCCACAAAACATCCCACTTACTCCTGTTTATTTTGAATCTTCTAAGCCGAGGGTGGTTGGCGGTTCTGAAACGCGAATAAACAGTTCGTATCCCTTCAAATCATCTGCAGTCGGTGAACAATACGGCATTACCTGGTTCAGCAGCGGGGGAAAAATGCAAGTTATCGGCGGACGAAGCCCAAATTCTCCTGTTTTGTGGGTTTCGAGAAATGGAAGAGTAAGCCGCCGCGCATCTCCTACGCCAGACATTCCATCAGCGGTTTTTGCGAGTGAGAAAAGAGAGAGCCAGCCAGAATTGTTGAGTCGCTGACCGTGTTTGAGGGTAAACGATACTGCTTGATGAACCGTTTTCTGATAGAGCCTCTAAGGCTAACCTTTATCTGTCTCCTAATCGGGTGTGGGTTCTATTTAGGCTCTGCACTCGCAGAGCCTAAACAAGAAGAGATTATTCGGCTACACCTTTGGGGTGTGAGGGCTCGAGCGGAAGAGAAAAATCAAGAGGAATATCTTGCCGAGGGGCTTCAACATCTCGCTGAAAAGCTACGGTCTCTACCCTTTACCCATTTCTCCATCCTCTCAAATGACGAGGTAGCGATACCAGTTTATCGCAAACGAACATTCCAATTCGCCCGAAATCAATCAGTTACAGTCCGTCCGTTAGAACTCCGGAACGATATGGTTTGTCTTTGGATTAGTTGGCGCGATGAAAGGGGAGATAAAGTTCTTGATACTCGGATCTATATAAAGAGAGGGGATGAGATGATAGCTGGTACCGATTCAGGAGGAGCTCAAGAGGGAACTGTCTTGGTTATAAGTGCGCGATAAAAATGGACTTTTAAAAAAACTTAAAAGAAGTGAAAAAATCTAAAGGTTTTGACGAAACATGTCGATGGGTAGATGTTATCCACTTAAGAGGAGATATATCTACTCAGAGGAATTGAGATGGAAGTCACAGATAGTGATGTGGTTGATACTGAGGTTTTTGAGCTCACCTGTGAACTCTTTCAGAGTTTAGTAACGGGGCTTTCGTGTGTGGATGTTGGCCCGAGTAAGGCAATTCATACTCTTATCAAGGTAGAGTGTCTCAGCGAACACTAAAAAGAGAAACAAAAAGAATGATGTTTCCTGTTAATCAAACGGGATCTAGCCGGATGTACTCTCCAAATGGATCGACCTTTGTGATTCTTAGAGAAATGGTTTGTCCAAGTGTAGCGGAACGCACTCCTTTGACTGTGAAACTTTGAAATACTTCGTCGAGTTCTACTGAGACTCCACGTCCCTCATCCAGCCTTACAATCGTGCCCGTTATAACGTCATTAGACCGTTTTCTGTCCTCCAGATAAGCGAGATACCAAAAGCGGCGCGCTTCACGCGAGGCGGCCTGGGCCCGAGAGAGTGGTGGTTCAGTTATTGAAATGAGATGATCGATCTCATCGCGTGAGTAGGCCGGGGCTCCCGTTGCAACCGCTGAGATAAGTTGTCGCTGAGTACAAAGGTCAAGGTATCGCCTTAACGGAGAGGTCGCCTGGGTATAACAGGGAATGCCTAATGTATAGTGACGAGCTGGATGCGAACCGACAGAGGACCGTTTTAGTCGGACTCTGAGAGCATAATCAAGCGCTGGTCCGGGAGGAAGTTGTGGCTCTGTCTGCGAGTCGGGAGGTTCCTGACCCCGAAACGGAAGCGCAATTTCGGATTGAGCGCACAGTTCAGCGGCGAGGCGATTGTAGATGATCATCGTTTCTGATACGAGATTGCGAGCGGCACTCGCATCATCGATCACCTGTAGCGTTAGAGAGTCATCGCTGTTTACCTGTACAAGAGCCTCTCGCTTGCTAATTTTAATTCCGCCAAGACGGTACCGCTCTGCCTCATGCGATGAAGTAAGATTATAGAGTGCGAGCAGCGTTTCTTCCTCATTTTCCAATAGATCGTCTACTTCATCATAGGTTAGCCGCCTTTTTGAGCAGATGATCGTCGGGGAAAACTCCCACGAGGTTATTGTGTAGTTACGATCCGTTGTAATAAAGAGGCTTAGGGCAAAGCGCTCTTCGCCGGGCAGTAAGCTGAGGCGATGTTCGGATAGTTCCGGGGGGAGCATGTGTACTGAAACATCGGGACAGTAGATCGATGTAGCTCGTTGGCACCCCACCGCATCAAGCGGTGTGCCTGGTTGGAGAAAGCTTGAAACATCTGTTACATGGATACCGAATCTATAGCCGTCGATTGTTGGTTCGACTGAGAGACCGTCGTCGATATCGAGCGTTTTTTCATCATCAATCGTGAGAACCTCAAGAGCGCGACAATCGCGGTAGGAGACTGAACTATTTGGCACGCGAGGCAGCTGTTCAATTGCTGCAAGAATTTCAGCTTTGAAAGTGGTTGGAACTCCATGTCGGAGCAGCGGCAAGCTTTGACGTTGAGGCCACACCCGACTCTTCACCAAAATGGCGTGGGCCTGCTCGTGTAGATCTCCGCGGAGCTCGAGATTTAACTCCGCCTTAATAGCTTGCACTAGCTCGATAGCATCCTTTTTTCTGGAGAGATCCGCTGAGTCTCCGTGTAAGGCGAGTTCTTGGAGCGATTCGATATGATAGGTGGCAGAACCCTCAAGAGGGGATAGGGTGCCAGACATTCTCTCCTTTAGAGTAGCGATCACATTTTGTCGCTCAGAACGCTTCCGGGCAACCGCCTCCTGACTGCGGCGAATTTGCACTATATCGTCCTCGCTCCTCGGTAAGAATCCGATCTTGCCTCGCTTGAAAAAAGTCCGCTCTATTAATAGAGAGTGCTTGATCGCGATAAGCTCGATCGGTGATGCGCTCGCAAAGGTTAGCTCGGCAAGCTCTCTTTCGGTGTACTCTTTTTGCTCGGTCGACGCGACCTCCCACAGCTCCTGCAGATTTACACTCTCCGATTTGCTTAGAATGGAGGAACGAAGTTCAGCGAGATAGCTGCGACGTTCTGCTGAAGAGGACTGAGCTGAAGGACCCTGAAGCTGGTAGCTAGTGAGGCGCGATGCAGTTAATTCAACGTTACGATCCCGCTCGGTGTGCACCTCGTACTTCCCATTCTTATAGCCCGTTATCAGACCAATAACATCCTCTCCATCGAGTTCAAAAAGCACGACAAGTCCGTGCGGCAAAACGGCAGCAATATTGAACATCTTCGTCATTGATTCACTCACACGATGGGTTAAGTTAGGGATGCTTGCGCGCTATTTATGATAATATGGAAAACTCAGTAATAGTAAGGCGATCAGGGAAAAATCACCCGCTTT
>JBIJBT010000057.1:0-18188 GCA_044345055.1 Bdellovibrionota bacterium | reverse complement strand
CTCGGAGAGTCCGGAGAGTCTCATCATCGATCGATTGCCAACGCAGATTTGCACCAGCATCCAGGCTCGCCGAAAAACCGAATCCTGAACATATGGCACGCCGTAACGTTTGCAAAGCGCCTTCACCTCGGGCTGAATAAATTGATACTGCCGAAGGGGGACATCGGGGAAAAGGTGATGTTCGATCTGATAGTTTAGAAATTTGTGGAGATGATCGTTCCAATCGCCACCGGTACGAAAATCTACACTGCCGAGCACCTGACTCAGATAAAACTCATCTTTGTCCGCAAACTGCCTATCGAATCGGAAAAGATCATCGCCCGAATGATTTGGACCGATGACCAGGAAGGTGTGAAGATTTGTAAAACACTCAGCGAGCATTCTCGTTAGAAGTACGGTAATAACTGCATGAAAACCGAGTGGCAAAAAAAGAAGCGGAATTAGGATGAAATGGACACTCAAAAATGGAAGATAGCACTCAAGCCACAATCGACGAACTACCTCCTTGTCGAAGCAGAGCATTTTACGATAGGTGACCCGTTCCTGTTTTGCATAAGTTTTATGTGTCGCCCGCTGCGGAAGCAAAACGGTCATAGTTTGAGGTGCGTAATAAGACCACTTCCAGGTCAACGCAAGCGCTGCAACATAGAGATATTTTCGATATAGAGGCAGGCTACTTTGTCGCAATATCTCGAGATGCCGCTCGACAAGGTCCGGATCGGATGGGCCTCCTGTATCGTAGTGATGGAGGACGTTGTGCTCGTGAGCCCAAGCCTCTGGTGTAATCCAATCGAACCAATCAACAAAACGGCGCCAACCTTTACCAAATCGCTTGCTCGTATAACGTTCCGGCACCCCGGGGACGTGATCGTAGCCGCGGTGCAGCACGTGGTGCGCGATCATCCACCGGGTCACCAAACCGAAACTAATAAGGAAGGCCGAAATAGGATACCAACCAGCGGGAGCGGATAAAAAACCGATAATCGTCGCAGCTCTTCCCCTCCATTCAAGCCGACGAAGATGATTCAGATCTTCAGACGATAATCGGCCCATTATTCGACCACGCAGCTCATCAAGCTCTCGAGAGAAACCCTTACGATCGATCTTCGACAAGTCCTCCGTCCCCTGCATACTCCCCCGCGACGTTGACATATGTGACCATGATGCAAACGAGATAATCCCCGACCTATTGCCAAAGCACGAAGCTTTAGCGGTATGATGAAAAATGGTTAGGTCCTGATTGTTTTTTTTTTGATCTTTTTAGTATGCACTAAAAAGTTCGTTTCGCCTACGGTTGGCGAATAGACTGTAATGCCTGCCAGAGTGTATCACCTCCGAACATGGTCACATCCTCAGGAATTAGTTCGCTAGCTGCTAAGGTAATGCTTCCGGCAAGAACCTCACAGATTCGGCGACCAAGCGTAGCCTGCGGTAATTGAGGAAAGAGAGTCTCGACGCGAGAGAAACGATCTTGCGCTGAAGGTATATCGCCTTGAAGGAGCAGCGATGTTCCCCAATTAAGCAGAGAAATTCCCTCATCTGGAGAAAGAAGCTGGCACTGTTCAAAACAGAGAGCTGCTGTAGCAAGATCGCTTTCACGGAGGAATGCAAGACCTAGCGTGTGCCATCCACGGACCCAATGTGGGCGAGACTCAACAACCGAGCGAAGCGCTATAATGGCTTCGCCTTGCCTTCCCGCCTCGTGAAGGAATATTCCGTACTCGAGATGAATCTCCCACTGCTCCGGAAATATTTCTAATCCCTTCTCTAAAAGTAGGAGCGCTTCATCTCGATATCCTGCTCTTGAAAGCTCAACGGCGTAATCAAATAGCGCCTTCCAGTTTTCCGGTTCCTGCTCATATCTCTTAGCAGCAAGAGATACGTAGTGCGCAATTTTTTCAACTAGCTGATCGTCTGATTTGCACGGACCAAAGTGATGAATTATTGCGGAGGATCTGATTATCGAAACTTGATGCGCTCCAAGGCTTCCCTCGAGCGATTCGTGGATGCGACCCTGATAAAAGTACCTCCCACTAGCCCGAAAAAGTCTTACATCGTGGGTAAGGATATATCCGAGAGCATCAATCGGTATCGGGGGAAGAGGTGCCGATATAGGCAATAATCCAACCGGTGAAGGAGCGCGAAGATAGTGGCGCCGGTCAAGGTAATATGCCTCAACCTCTTTGTTCTCGACTAACTCTCGGATCAATGCTCCATGAGAGGGCTCAAGAAGCTCGTCACCATCTAGGAATAAAATCCATGAGCCAGTAGCGTATGCCATTACGGCATTACGCGCATCAGCGTAGCTTCCGTTCCAGGGGATTTTTACAACGCGCGCACCTGCATTTTGGGCAATTTCTATACTCTCATCTGTTGAGCCGGTGTCTCCGACGAGGATTTCGTCAGCGACACCGGCAACACTCGCTAGCGAGCGAGCAAGAAACAGCGTCTCGTTTTTTACGATCCAACATGCGGAGATTTTTTGCGCCATGCTCATCTGCTGTTGAACTCTCTGCTAGAGGCTAAACCGATCACCCTGCCTTTTTTTTCTCAATCCCCTCAATCTCAAGGGTCACTTTTACCTCATCGCCCAGCACCACACCACCTGCATCGAGCGCCTTGTTCCAGGTAATGCCAAAGTCCTTGCGACTAAGACTAGTGGTCGCTGCAAATCCAACCCGCTTATTGCCCCAAGGGTCTGTTGCGCTCCCCGTGTACTCCACATCAAGTGTCACCGGTTTAGTAACACCGTGCATCATTAAATCTCCCGTTGCTTTGAAGGTCGATTCAGATACTGGCTCAACTTTCGTTGTCTTAAAAGAAATCGCGGGGTGTTTTGCCTCATCGAAAAAATCTGCGCCCTTGAGGTGATCGTCTCTTTTAGTATTATCGGTGTTAATACTTTTTATCGCGATTGAAGCCTCAGTATGCGATTTGTCAATATTTTTTGGGTCAAATTCGATCGTACCCGAAAAATCTCCGAATCTCCCAGGAACTGAAGAAATGGCTAGGTGTCGAATTTTAAATCCAACTGTCGAGTGGCTCGGATCAATTTCGTACACTTCGGCTTGCGCAGTTGCACCCGCAGTAGTAACCGCCACAATACCCGCTAAACCCCACCGGAGTAAGTTTCGCATAATTTATTCTCCACGATGATTTCGTCAGTTTTCTTCTTAAAATATCTTTTAGCTTAAGACGAGAGAGAACGATTCCAGCCGTTCAATATCGCCTGGTAGGGATGGTAGCAAGGAGATGTTACGAGCACACCTTATAAATGTATCTCAAATGAGAGCTTCACAAAGATTGCGCCGGAATTGCTCAGATAATACAATGTTCGCTGGTTTGCCCTTCAACCTTTACAAAGGAATTCCTTGCCGATGGATACAAAAGTACTTCTCTCTTCGATAGAAAAACGAGAGCGGCGAAGAATCGTTAAAAAGGCGGGCACCATCTCACCTCCATCGTACCGTTCTCTTCTCCTTCACGGGGCGATTGCTGGCCCATGCCTTACTAGCGTTTTTTTATTTGTGCCCTTTTTGGGTCCAACTATAGCCGTTCTTACTACTCTCCTGATGTTGAGGCTCTTCTGGGTTTCACGGTCGCTCCGCTCGATGGTGTGGTGGACGGTGGGAGCAGCGTGTACCCTTACTGTGGTCGGAACAGGAGTCTCTTACGCTCAAACCACCGTCGAGTTTTGGCTATATATTTTGTTCGGTATTTCTATGGCGGGCGCGGTCGGTGCACTCATCGGTGCTGGAGGGCTCCTCAGCGAGCAGCTTGAACGGGCTAGGGTTGCGTGTGAGGTAGAATGATAGGTGCGTTGCTATGGTGATATCGGAACGAGACGCGCTGATATCCGCATACCGCGCTTTTGTCGCGGAGCAATCTCGATTGCCTCTATCGATTCGGGAGCTGAGTATCGCGCAAGGTCTCGACGAGCGCTCAGTTCGTGCCCAGTTTTCAACGATTCATCCCTTAAGCCAACAGGTTTGGGAAGATATCGTCGCTGCTGCCTTAGCTCCGGTGATTGCAACATCTGAATTCCCTCTTTTCACCCGCCAGGAAAAGATTGTTGCTCTGATTCTTGCAATTATTGATCGATGCGCTGCGGAGCTTCCCCTCGTTGAGGCAACTTTTACACTTCCCTTTAAAAGACCGATATCGCGCGGGCTGCCGTTGAGTGATTCGATTATTGGTCTACGTAGAGGGCTCATCGCGGTGTTGGTTACTTCGCAAGGTAACGAAAGTAAAGTTTTTGAGCGAGAAGCGATCTCGGTGGCGCTTATCGCCGCTCTAGCATATTGGCTGACCGACACAACTCCTGAGCGATTACAAACTGAGGCGTTTGTTGATCAGATAGCATCAGTTGTTGCATCGTCAAGTAAGCTAGGATTTGGAACTAATCTCGCTGAGGTCGGTTCAATCATCGGTAGAACTCGGCTCTACCCCATCCTTTCATCGATGCTTCGTTCCTCTCCATTTAATGAGCCAAAACAACAGAGCAATACCACAGATGAATGACGACTCCGAAAAGGAAGCAAAGGCTATCCCGCAGACCTCATTAGGACGAGCCGCGCGATTTCTTGGCACCGGTGTAAAGCTGGGGGGCAATTACCTCTCTTATCTTGCAAAACGGCCATTTTCCTCGGAAGGCGGAACCGAGCAGCTCCATGAAGCAAACGCAGCGGCGATTTATGATTCGCTCAGTACTCTCAAGGGAGGTGCTCTCAAAGTATTGCAGATGTTGAGCCTCGACACTGGGCTTCTCCCCGATGCTTACGCAGATCGGTTTCAGTTATCTCAATCGTGTGTCCCTCCCCTCTCCTTTCCGCTTGTTTTGAGGGTTTTTCAGCAGACTATTGGCCGCTCTCCGAGCGAGCTATTTGATTCATTTTCGCGAACGGCCGTTGCCGCTGCATCGATGGGTCAGGTTCATCGGGCAACTAAAGAGGGAAAAGTTTTTGCGGTAAAAATTCAGTATCCCGGGGTTGCAGCAAGTATCGATGCTGATTTGGCAATGGTTCGGCCTGTGGCATCACTCCTTTTTCAGGTGCGAGATAGCGATGTTGCATTTTTTCTTGAAGAAGTAAGTGCGCGGCTAAAGGAAGAGGTCGATTACACCCTTGAGCTTGCTCGGGGTATAGAGATATCAAGAGCAGCAGCTCACCTAGAAGGTTTACTTTTTCCGGTTTATTACCCCGAATACTCTGGAAAGCGTGTTCTGACGATGGACTGGCTCGATGGGATGCATCTTTCCGAATTTATAGCATCCTCTCCTTCACAGGAGATTCGAAATCTCGTTGGTCAGCGGCTTTGGGATTTTTACACCTTCCAGCTTCACACCCTAAGAAAAGCCCACGCCGATCCTCATCCAGGTAATTTTCTCTTTCTTTCGGATGGCAGTGTAAGCATCCTCGACTTTGGGTGTGTAAAGGAGATACCCGAGCAGTTTTATCGGAGCTATTTCTCTCTTATTCGGTCAGATATTCGGTCAAATCGTACTCTCCTTACCGAACTATTTGAATCACTCTCTGTCATACACCCCGATGATTCGCCCGAGGAGCGAAGTTTTTTTGCCGCGATTACTGAGGAATTAATAACTCTGGTCGCTCGTCCCTTCGCCCAACAACATTTTGATTTTTCAGATCCATCCTATTTTGCAGAGCTCACGCGACGCGGCGAGGAGATATCTCGGATGAAGGAATTTCGGCAGTCGCGCTCAGCGCGTGGTCCCCGTGATGCGCTATTCCTGAATCGGATCTTCTTTGGTCTATATACGATGCTCCATAAAATTGGCGCTTCTATTGAAACAAAGCGACCAGACTGGCTCCAAGAGGGTGCAGAGCTTATGGATTAATCATTTTTCACCAACCTTGTTGCGATTCAGCTAACTTTTTACGCCTTGTTATTTGGATGACCCAATATCGTAAGACTATTTGGAATTCGTTATACTATTTGTTAAAAATTTCTCTTGATAATTTATAGGCAAAAAACTTGGAGAAGTTATCGTGTGGACTCTTGAAAAGGAATTTCGCTTTGAGGCATCCCATCGCCTTCCCCATCACGGCGGAAAATGTGCTCGGCTTCACGGTCACTCGTGGCGGGTTCGAGTTGTGTGCTCCTCTCAGGATCTTCACCAATCTGGTCCCCGAGCTGGTATGGTTCTTGACTATGGTGATATTTCAGAGATCATGAAACCGATTCTCGAAAACTTTCTTGATCACTATCATCTAAATGAATCTCTTGCTCTTGAAAATCCAACGAGTGAAGAGGTCGCTCGTTGGATTTTTAAAAAGATAAAGCCTCTCCTACCTACTCTGAATACTATTATCCTCGAGGAGACTTGCACCTCTCGGTGTAGTTACTCGGAATAGCTATTTAGCAAAAAAATTACAGACGAGCCGTTAGCGAGTCGAATCACCGAATCATCGAAGTTTTTCCGATGTTTCGTGCCACTAAAAGAACTTTCTTTTAGCAAATTAAATTATCAACTCGGAGCCATAGCGAATGTCCCAATTACCGATCCCCTCCTCCCGTGCTTTGCGGGCTCGCTCACAGGGACATTATCGAATCAATGAGATATTTTTCTCCATTCAGGGAGAGGGACGGCTAGTTGGTACGCCGATGGTGTTTGTTCGGTTTAGCGACTGCAACCTCCGGTGCTCCCTTCAGAATGCGGGCTTTGATTGTGACACTGAGTTCATGAGTGGTAGTGAGTTTGAACTTGATGCGATTTTCGAAAAGGCCTCAGATCTGAATCCAAAAAAGGGGTGGCTCCTGTGCACCGGGGGAGAGCCGGCACTTCAGCTAGATAACCTCTTTGTTGAACGAGCA
This sequence comes from Bdellovibrionota bacterium, assembly GCA_044345055.1. GTDB lineage: Bacteria > Bdellovibrionota_C > UBA2361 > UBA2361 > OMIW01 > OMIW01. The sequence continues at coordinate 11,354 of JBIJBT010000057.1, read as the reverse complement.
AAAATGGAGGGGTGGAAGCTCGCAATCGAAACAAATGGCACGATATCCCTCCCGAAGGGGTTTGATTGGATCTGCGTATCCCCAAAGACGGCTGAACATACTCTTCGTCAACGTTCGGCCCACGAATTAAAGTATGTAAGACAAAGTGGTATGGGGATTCCTGAACCCTCGATCGAGGCGGAGCATTACCTTATTTCGCCAACATTTCAGGCTGATGGGAGTGTTCGAATGGAGGATCTTTCGTGGTGCGCTGAGCTGGTGAAGTCTCACCCTGCGCGGTGGAGCCTCTCAATTCAGACTCATAAATTACTCGGGATACGATAGGTGGTAATCATTGAGATCGGGAACTCCGTTTCTCGAGCATCATAAGTTAGCTTGACGAGAGGGCATCAGAAATACTAAATAATACCCATTAGTTCAGATAGTTACGATTTCTCGATCACGTATTCGCCTCGGTTCGGCATAACAGAGGGGAGGTTAATAGGTTTACTCTTGAAGGATCCTGGTGATGACCACCCCGAAGGTACCGACAGGAAAGTTACTCAATAACCCCTCCGTTCGGCAGATTCGATCAGATGGAGAGGGTGTAGGGGGAGGAGTATCGAGGGAGAGCGATTGCGCTCCTTACCAGCCATCAAGTAACACAAATCCAAAAGTGGCTATTAATCCAGCTCCGGTCGGAGCTTCAAGAATTACTCCTCCTTCCCCCACTCCACCAGCAATCAATCCGCTTATCGCTACGGGAGTGCCACCTCTTCGCGGGACGCCGCGCCGAGGAGAATCGGCATCTTTAATACAATCCGCACCCCCTCAGCGTGAGGAGACGGGCGGTGGTCTCGTTTCGATGGAGTATTGGGAAAGGGCATTACGAGATGCTTTCCTCTCTATCGATGAACTCCTGCAGCAGCTTCTCGCACTTTATCAACGATACCCGCGCGAATTTCTCGGAGCAGCACTCCTTACCGGTATTCTGATATTTATCTGGCCCTCTCCACCTGAAGATGAGTATATCCCCTCGGGCATATCGATGAGGGGGCTTCGTCAGCGGTTTGCTTTTTCTCAATCAGATCGGATTGAAAGAAAAGAACGGCCTGATGATTCACTCAACCTTGATGATATTAACGCCCTGCTTCAACGTTTTGAACGCCGCACCCGCGTGATAAATGTGGCTGCGTACCGACAGGGTCCACGATCTGTACGAACAGTCCGGGTTTCGGGTTCATACAATCAAGCCGTCGTTGAGCGCGAACTTCCCGCGCCGATATCACGAAAACTTAATTACTCAGATCGAGAGACTTTAACGGCTCACGTGTTACGGGTAATCTCTCGTCATGGCAAGCGTGGAATCGATAGACGAAGTCTTGCGAGTGCAATTGTTTCAGAATCTATCCGCCAGAATTACGATCCCCTATTTGTGGCAGCAGTTATAAAGTCCGAGAGTGCCTTTAACACCTACGCTCGATCCTATGTTGGAGCACAGGGCCTCATGCAAATTATGCCCGCAACAGCGCGCTACGTTGAGAGTATCAATGAGATTCCTCGCGGCAATCTATCAGACCCTGGCCACAATCTTCATCTAGGAGTAAAGTACCTAAAATACCTTGAGGAAATGTATAAAGGTAACCGCATTCTTACTCTGATGGCCTACAACTGGGGTCCCGGCCACGTTGATAAAACGATTAAGGCGGGCAGCAGACGGGGCGTTCCGCGTGAGGTCGTCAATTACGCTCTCCGAATTCTTGGGGATCATGCGCAATGGGTTGATGAGGTAAACAAGCAGAGAGGTCGAAGCAAAGCGACGTAAACTGTTCTCGCGGAGCAAGATTAAACTGTTCTCGCGGAGCAAGATTAAACTGTTCTCGCGGAGCAAGATTAAACTGTTCTCGCGGAGCAAGATTAAAATTTTCTCGCGGAGCAAGGTAAAAGCTGCGGAGCTGATTCCGACTCTCTGATATCGATTCTTTCCGAAAGGTTTGCCTCTTTTGTTTCTAGGTTGTAGGTAATCGCTTCACCAGCCTGCCCTCAAAAAGGTTCATCATGATCGTCTCCGATTTTCTTATTATTGGTGGTGGTATTGCGGGGCTTACCTTTGCTTTGCAGGCTGCAGCACACGGCTCTGTAAACGTTCTATGCAAAACTTCAGCACAAGAAGGTTCAACTGCGTGGGCGCAGGGAGGAATAGCCGCTGTTGCGAGTGAAGATGATTCTTCTGAGCTTCATGTGCAGGATACCCTCATCGCGGGTGCAGGACTGTGCAATCAATCGATCGTAGAGCTAGTTGTGCGTGAGGGCCCCGAGCGGATTCGGGATCTAATAGGTTATGGGGTTGCGTTTGATAGAGAAAACGACTCGTTCCATCTTCACCGCGAGGGAGGACACTCACGACGACGCATCTATCATGTAGCAGATGCTACAGGACGCGAGATTCAGAACAAACTCTCTTTTGCTGCTCGTGGTCGATCGAATATTAGATTTTTCGAGCACACGATGGCGATTGACCTCGTAACCTCGCGGAAGGTCGGTATCGACTTTCACCGTCCTAATCGGGTGCTCGGGGCGTATGTTTTAATGCCCGATGGGAAAGTGGAGCTCTTTAGGGCAGACAAAGTAGTGCTTGCAACCGGGGGAGCGGGCAAGGTTTATCTCTATACATCCAATCCCGATATTGCGAGTGGCGATGGCATTGCGATGGCGTATCGCGCTGGGTGTGCTGTTGCGAATATGGAATTTTTCCAGTTCCATCCGACCTGCTTATTTGAACCAAAAGCGAAATCGTTTCTTATCACTGAAGCGATGCGGGGAGAGGGAGCCGCACTAAAGCGAGTTGATGGCACCTCATTCATGAGGGAATACGATTCTCGGGAGGAGTTGGCGCCGCGCGATGTTGTTGCGAGAGCAATCGACTTTGAGATGAAAAAAACAGGGGATGAATACGTTCTTCTCGATATCAGTCACAAGGGAGAAGATTTTGTACGAGAACACTTTCCAACTATTTATGAACGGTGCCTATCGTTTGGGATAAACTGCGGCACTGGTCCGATTCCGGTTGTTCCAGCGGCTCATTTTTGTTGCGGTGGTATATCAACCGATTCGTGGGGGGCAACCTCAATTGAAGGTCTATACGCTGTTGGGGAGTGTGCGTCGACGGGATTACACGGGGCAAATCGTCTTGCCTCTAATTCTCTTCTCGAGGGAGTAGTGTTTGGGCATCGAGCGGCTCATCACGCACTCGAACGGCTTGCTCCTCTTGAGCCAGCACCACAGATTCCTGAATGGGATGACAGTGGTTCAGTAAGAAGCGAAGAGGCGGTTATTATTTCGCAGAACTGGGATGAAATACGCCGATTCATGTGGAATTATGTCGGTATTGTGAGGAGTGATAAGAGACTCGAACGGGCTCTTCGCCGAAGTGAAGTTATTGAACAGGAGATTCGGGAATACTACTGGAACTTCACCGTTACGAAAAATCTTCTTGAACTCCGGAATCTAAGCCTAGTAGCAAACCTCGTCATTCGATGTGCGATGGCACGGAAAGAGAGTCGCGGGTTGCACTTTACAATCGATCATCCTGAATCTACCCAAGAGGGCGGCGCAGACACGGTACTGATGCCATAAGGTTTGTTCTAAAAATTTTTTTATTCATTCGGATAACAAGAACACGAGAAATTACGAACACGAGGAGATGTAAGTCATGACGGTACATAATTTTGGTCCTGGACCGGCCGTTCTTCCCGATTCGGTGAAGCTAGAGGTTAAAAAGGCAATTAGCGACTTTCACGGTACTGGTATTGGTATTCTCGAAATTAGTCATCGCAGCAAGCATTTTGAGCAGGTCATCACTTTAGCTGAAGAACGAATAAGACGACTCCTATTAATTCCCTCTGAGTACGCTGTGATGTTTTGCCACGGCGGGGCAACGATGCAGTTTTCAATGGTTCCACTCAATCTTGGGCAGGGATATCAGGAATTGCCCGAATATTTACTCTCGGGTGTTTGGGCGGTTAAGGCGTTTGAAGAGGCTCAACGTCTCGTCGGTGCAAATGAAAACGGATCGAGCAGCGCTGATAAATTTCGTTCACTTCCGCAGATTCTTCCGGTGCGCGAGGGAGCGCCATACCTCCATTACACCAGTAACAACACCATTTACGGCACCCAGTGGTGGCCGCAACCGCAAGCGGCAGTGCCGCTAGTGTGCGATGCATCATCTGATCTTTTTTCCCGTCCCCTCGATATCACAACACACGCCGCAGTTTATAGCTGCGCTCAGAAAAACTTTGGCTGTGCGGGTCTTACAATCGCGATAGTCCGGCGAGATCTCATCGAACGGGCTCCATCGAACCTTCCGGTGCTTCTTGCGTACCGTACCTATGAAAAACATCAATCTCTTTACAATACGCCAGCAACCTTCCCGATTTATGTCGCTGAGCGATACCTTGCCTGGATTGAGGAACAGGGTGGAGTTACTGAAATGGAGCGGCGTTCTCGGTCGCGCGCTGATATCGTCTATCGCTGTATTGATGAGAACCCTATCTATCAGCCTTATGCAGCCTCCGCTTATCGCAGTTTGATGAACGCAACCTTCACGTTGCCTACCCCCGAGTGTGAAAAACAATTTCTGAATAAAGCCGAATTGGCGGGTCTAGTTGGGCTGAAAGGACACAAACTTCTTGGTGGTATCAGAGCATCGCTTTACAACGCTCTCTCGCAGGAGGCGGTAGTTAATCTAGTAACATTCATGACGGACTTTGCAAAAAGATGGGATTCCTAAGCTCAATTCGGCAGGCATTTTCGCGATCTCGGCAGGGCCCGCTTCGGGTGGGTCTCATCGGCACTGGGGTAGCTGCTGAACGAATTCATGTGCCGACGCTCCGAAAATTGGGAACAAAATTTGAGATTGCTGGCTGTTGCTCCAGCAGTCATGAAGGGGCTCGTCAATTCGCTTCAGAGCACGGGATTGCTCGCGCCTATCGTGACATGGACCAATTAATACAAGACCCATCTATCGAGGTGGTCGTTGCGGCGGTCCCCATCCCTCTTAATGTGATGGTCGTCGAGAAGGTTCTGAAAGCAAAAAAACACCTTCTGATAGAAAAGCCTATTGCGACATCGCCGCGCGATGCTCGGGCGCTAGCTGATTTAGCTCAACGCTCGACAACGGTTTCGATGGTCGCTGAGAATGTCCTCTACTGGCCTGTCCTCGATGCTGTCAAGACGCGGCTCGAAAATAACTTTATCGGCTCTCCTTCGCTTGTGGTTTGGAACTCTGTCCAACACGTTTCGCAAGCAACTTTGCCTGACTGGAGAACCCAACCATCGTATCCTTACGGTTATCTTCTAGAGAGTGGCATTCACCTCATTTCAGCTCTTCGCTACCTGTTTGGGCCGATTCGGGTTGTTGGTGCGCATACCGAAACTCTCTTTCCGGGTCTCGGTCAGGGAGATTTCATGAACGTCACCCTAGCCAACGACAGCAACCTGCGAATCGCAATAACATTTCTCCGGACCCCCTTTGAACAATCGGTCAGCGATAATCGGTGTACTATAATCGGTTCCGAGGGAAAAATTATCTTCTCATCCAATAGATATCTAATACGAGCGCTCGATACTGAGCGAGATATTTCGCTTCCCGGTGATTTGGGATATCAAGAGGAATATGAGGACCTTTATCGGGCTATTCGAGAGGGAGGAACCCCGCGAAGCACGATGGAGCGGGCTTGTGAAGACCTTGAATTGCTCTGGGATGCTTTGACATGGACCGAAAAAAACTCTAGTGAGGGACAACTTTAATAGGGTTATGAAAGATGGTTCCGTCTGGAGCATTTTTCACAACCGCTAATTAGCGGTCGTGCCATCCTCCTCTGAAATCGCTTTTGCGCTTTTGTCGGGAGGTGCTAAAGCGGAGCCAAGAAATCGCTACAAGGAATATGAGGCCACCGGCGACAGCAAAAACTGGATAGGTCGGGCTCTCAGATGAGCGTACAGAAGCAGGATCGGATATGACGGCTATATCTTGAATAGCCTCGAAACTGAGCCCGGTCTCGCGAACAAAACGCGTTACTACCGCAGTCCAGTCATCTCTATCGGAAAAAACAACTGCGCTCCTCTGCTCTATGCCACGCTGAATCGCGAAACGCCGCCCTGTTTGTTGCGACAACAATTCGAGTAAGGCGAGTGTCGTTACAGGGCCACTTGGAATGACGACCTTACCCTTCACCTCCGGTTTAAACTCAACATAGCGAGTGGATGGCCAATCATTCGCGCATTTTCTCAGCAATGGACTAACTAGCTGATAATTCTGTTCACTAAACTCCGGCCCGCGGCCTTCGAGCATAATTTGTGGTGGAATTGGTGAAAAGGTCGGAACGGAGCCTGGTGCATCGTCTGCATGCACAGGTGATAAGGCGAGCAAAAACGGCAACATCGCAGATATAATTCTTTGCGTCCCGTAAGCGATAAAACGTTTAATTACCAGCATCCCACTTTATCTCTTAATTATATGACAGGAATTTTTGAAGAGATGCGCCGCACCAAGAAAGTCAAGAATAAAGGCAACTCATCTAATTCTCACGGGGATTAACATTCGCCGCAGAAGATTTGTTGAGGATGCTCCGCTTCTATATTTCAAGCAAATCTTGATGCATCTCTCAAGGCAGACTCCCCTTTCGAAACAAGTTCCTTTAGTATAACGAAGTAGCCGCATCTAGCACCACCTCCTTTACGAGTTGTCCTCCTCAAAAAGCTCATGGTTCTCTCTAAGCCGCAACACCAGATCGATTCTTCGTGGATGGTTCGGGCCCTTAACTTGGCGACGCGCTCTCGCGAAACCTCACCTAATCCAATGGTGGGGGCTCTCTTTGTTAAAGATAACATAACCCTTTTGGGTGAGGGTTGGCATCGAAAAGCAGGCACGCCTCATGCGGAGAGAAATGCGTTCTCCGAGATAAGCTCTAGTGAACTAATTCGCGGTTCGACCCTCTACGTTACCCTGGAACCGTGCAATCATTTTGGAAGAACGCCTCCGTGTAGTGAGCTTATAATCAAATCTGGAGTTGGAAGAGTTGTTGTGTGCTGCCTCGACCCGAATCCTGTGGTTGCTGGAAAAAGCATTGAGCTTCTTCGGGCCGCTGGCATTCCGGTAGAGGTTGGCATAAAGGAGCAGCTAGGGCGTTGGATTAATCGCCGTTTCATGACGTTCCATGAGCGGAAACGGCCCTACATTATCCTCAAGTGGGCCCAAAGCTTGGATGGATTCATGGCGCCGCCCGGAGAGGGTGGTTATTGGATTAGCACGGAAGAATCAAGGAAAATGGTGCACGAGTGGAGAAGTCAAGAGGATGCCATTCTAGTTGGCACTAACACTGCGATAATCGACAATCCAGCTCTAACCACGCGGCTTGTTCCTGGCAAAAACCCACTGCGTGTGGTTCTTGACAAGAACGGACGGGTTCCATTGTCGCATCAGATATTCGATGGTTCAGCGTCAACCCTTGTTGTGGGTGCAACAAGAGATTCCTTGCCAAGAGAACTTTTCGTAGAGATAAAAGAGGAAAAAAATCCTCTTCGCGCCACACTTGAAGAGCTGCATCGTCGCTCAGTGCTAAGCATCATTATTGAGGGTGGAGCAAAAGTTCTGAACGATTGCCTAGATACCGGCTTATGGGACGAGGTACGCACCTTCACCTCGCCCCATAAGCTCGCTACAAAAGAACTGGGTGGTGGACTAAAAGCACCTCCGGAACCAACCCACTCCCCGAGCCAAGAGGTGGTTGTTGGCGGAGATATGCTTAGAACATGGTATCGCCAAGATGCGTCGTGTATATTGCCTGTTGAGACCGATGATATTGCGTTACTTAAAAGTCTTGAGCAATTTCCGCACCGTTGACCTGCATAATTGCACCCAAAAAATACTCCCCTCGTCTTGCGTAATATATTAGTATGCTGGCGTTTATCCGATAACCCTCCACCGCCGCGAGATGTTCCGATGCGAGACGATGAAGACTCCCTACCAGAATCACCCGAGCTACATCAGCACGGTAGCTTTGACCGGAAGCGAGCCCAAAGGCTGATCGAGCTTGAGGCTATACCGTTCGGATTACAGGGAGCATTTGGAGAATCTTTTATCGGCCCGTATGCCGTTCACCTTGGGGCTCCAAAGCCGTTAATTGCGCTTCTTTCAACTCTTCCTCTCCTATTTGGTGCGCTTCTACAACCCCTCGCGCTGAGTTTAATGACCCGATTCAAAAGTCGTTCGAATCTTCTTTTTTCACTCATTTTTATTCAGTCCTTCACCTGGTTGCCGGTTATCGCAATAGGTTTTGTGCATCTGACGGGTGAAGAGAGTGGATGGGCGTTGCTTCTTGCCACAACCATTTATTTTGTCTCGGGCATGCTGTCAGGACCGATTTGGAACAGTCTTGTAGGAGATCTGATCGAGCCTCGCAATCGGGTGGAAGCTTTCAGCCACCGCAATCTCTACACCGGCTCCTGCATGTTTGTCGGTTTTATAGTCGTTGGATTCCTGCTCAAATATGCATCGCATAGAGGCTTGGTTTTGTACGGATTTGCGCTCACCTTTCTGATAGCGGCAATCAGCCGATTTATTTCAAGCATAATGCTCAAATGGCATCCAAGTCCCGAATATGTCAGTTCTAAGGCGGATTACTTTTCATTCTTGCAGTTTCTCGAGAGATCGTACGAATCAAATTTTTTGAAATTCGTGATTTTTGTTGCCGTAACCAATTTTTCAATCAACATTTCGGCCCCATTTGTCACAGTCTATCTTCTTCGCGATCTCTCTCTTAATTACACAGATTATTCCGTTGCGATCGCTGCAGGTTTTGTTTGTCAGCTTTTGGTGATGAGGCGGTGGGGCAGCATTCTTCAGGATGTTGGATCGCGTCGCGTACTGATGATTTCATCTGTAGGGTTCGCTGTAACCCCATTTCTCTGGCTCTTCTCCGCAAATCTGTGGTGGCTTGCTTTCATTTCAGGGATTAGGGGAGCTCTCGGCGCGGGCTATCACCTCAGTGTATCGACTTTTTTATTCGACGCAGTAACTCCCGCAAAACGTGCTCGATGCGCTGCGTATTCATCGATAATCAACAATCTCTCTATAGTTCTCGGGTCTCTTGTGGGTGGACTCATCGTTTCTGTCGTCCCGCGAGTTGAAGGACTTGGGGCTGCGAGTTTGCAAACAGATTCGAGCATCCTTCTTCTTTTCGTGTTGTCTGGAATTATAAATGTCACTACGTTAGCCTTCTTAACTTCTTTCAAAGAAGTTCGCGAAGTTCAGCACCGACCAACGACTAGTATTCTTTTCGATCTCGCCTTTTTGCGCTTCTTCGGTGCTATTCCGTTCCGGATGGGGAATGGTGAGAAGAAAGGCGAGTCAAACAGATGATCGCAAAAAAGAGGTTGCACCTTTTTGATTGCTCTCGTATGACAAAAGGAAGTTTTTAATCGGTTGGCTTTTCAATCGGAAATATCTCCGACAAGAGCCGATGATATTCCTTTGAGAGATTACGGTGACCGCTACTCCACAACAAAATCCCCTCGTCGACATCCCATTCTCAATTCCTTTTCCAGAGTTCAAGGCTGATCAGATAGATCCGGCCATCAAGACTCTTATCGCTCGCTCTGACGAGCGCATCTCAGAGCTTGAGGCTCTCGCTACTCCTCCATCCTTTAAAACCTTCATTGACCCTCTTGAGCGAGCCTCCGAGGAGCTCGAGCTTACAGCATCAGTCGTTAGTCATCTTGAATCGGTGAACTCAACCCCCGAATGGCGAGCGGCCTACGCTGCCATCCAACAACCACTCAGTCTATTTTCCTCACGAGTGACCCTCTCTGAACCGCTCTTTAAGTTGCTAAAAGCATTTGCGACGAGCGACCAGATGGACTCTCTCTCGCCAGTAGAGAAACGATTCGTCAACAAACTTCTAGATGATTTTAAGCGTCAAGGAGCTGAACTTGCTCCCGATCAAAAGGAGCGGCTAAAGGCGATTGATGTTGAGCTAGCCGAGGTTACCAACCAATTCGCCCAAAACACTCTGGATGCGACGAATCAGCAACATTGGGTGTTTCCCGATGATCAGAGACTGAAAGGCTTACCCCCCACAGCGCTCGATGGTGCCGCTCAGAGTGCACGAGACAAAGGGCTCACCGGATATCGCCTCACCCTCCACGGGCCGAGTTACATTGCGGCTTTGACTTATCTTGAGGATTCATCGCTAAGGGAGGAGATGTATCGGGCCTACGTAACTCGGGCATCCTCGGGAACCACCGATAACGCTCCTCATCTTCTGCGAATTCTGGAGCTCAGGCGAGAGCGAGCAGAGCTGTTAGGGTTTTCCTCTTTTGCCGATCTTGTTCTAGATGATCGGATGGCGAAAAAGGGTGAAACTGCGAGATCGTTCCTCAACACTCTTAAAGATCGCGTCGCCAATCAGGCAGCCGAGGAGAATAAAGATCTCCTAGTATTTCGTCGTTCTCTCGAGGGACAAGATGCTCCTGAGTTAAAGCCGTGGGATGTCGCTTTCTACGCAGAAAAGCAGCGACAGGCTCTCTATAATTTTGATGAAGAGATTGTTCGTGGGTATTTTCCCCTTGATGTTGTGCAGCAAGGAGTTTTTGATTGCTTAAACAAGTTGTATGGAGTGTCGATTACCCCCGGCTCGCACCCTGTCTGGCACCCCGATGTTCGCTCTTACGACATACACGATGGTGATGGGCGGTGCATTGGATCTTTTTACACCGACCTATTTCCTCGTGAATCAAAACGTGGGGGTGCCTGGATGGGCGAATTCATTCACGGTAGACCGGAGGGCGAAAACGGTGCTCTTAGTCCACACCTTGGATTGGTGTGTGCGAATTTCACTCCACCGACCGATTCGCGACCATCGCTCCTCACCCACGATGAGGTGAATACCCTTTTTCACGAGTTCGGTCACCTTATGCACCATCTCTTAAGTACGGTGCCAATTCCCTCATTGGGTGGAACGAAGGTAGCGTGGGATTTCGTCGAGCTTCCATCTCAGGTGATGGAAAACTGGACCTGGGAGCCTCAAGTTATCAATCTTCTCTCCTCGCATTATCAAACCGGCGAAAAGATGCCGATGGAGCTCTTTGAGAAGATGAATGAAGCGAAGAATTATCGGAGTGCCAATTTTCTGATGCGTCAGATCGGATTTGGTCTTCTTGACCTTGCGCTCCACATCGATTACCAACCCGACAAAGATGGAGATCTTCTAAACCGAAGTTCCCCCAAAAACACCCCCAAAAATCAGTCTTAAAATATTGATATTCCCGAGCATTTCGGGTCTTTGTAACTGTCAAAATGTACCCATGTAAACAAG
>JBIJBT010000129.1:0-5513 GCA_044345055.1 Bdellovibrionota bacterium | reverse complement strand
TCGGAAAAATGCGGTTCTTGGATCGAGGACGAGACTCGTCCGCGGCCGTCGCGTATGGAGCGCGCTACATCAAGCAACCTAATGCCGTTTCGATAGACCCCTTTAATCTTCCACTCACCAAAGGGCGCTTTCAAACCGAGCAAGGATGCTACCTTTTTGCTGCTATTCGAGATGCAGGACCAGATCTTTGGGGGCGGTATCTCCTTGATCGCAAGTTTGGACGGAGTCTCAATGAGCTCGAATACATTCTCGCTTCAGGTCCTGATCGAGTTGGAGCACTCGCGTTTGGAACTACGATCGATGGGCCTGAAGTTTACGGTCCCCATTGTGGCGAACCGTATGGCACAAAATACCTCGACATAGGAACGTGTCTTATCGCAACCGAGGATGCGGTTACCGACGGTGATTCACCCGCATTAAAGCGGCTCATCGCATACGGGCCATCTCTTGGAGGAGCCAGACCAAAGGCAACAGTTATTTGGCAAGACCAGCCATTTCTCGCAAAATTTTCCACATCGCTTGATTCTCGAAATGAGCCCGCGCTCGAGTACGCAACGATGGCACTCGCTAAACAAGCAGGACTAAACGTTCCTCCGATAGAGCTTCTGCGGGCGAACGGGAGGAGTGTTTATCTTATAAAACGATTCGACAGAGTAATCGACGAGCGAGGGAGCGAACGGCCTCTCCATTTTCTCTCCGGATTGACTGCTATCAACTGTCGCGAGACTGACTACAACGAATGGAGCTATCAACGGCTCGTTCAAGCGATAAATAGACAAAGCGATCAACCCGAGCTCGACCGCCGAGAGCTTTTTCGGAGGATGGTGTTTAATATCCTCGTGAACAACGATGATGATCACCCCCGGAATCATGGCTTCATCTCCCCTGACACATCCACCTGGCGGCTCTCTCCTCTGTACGATGTAGTCCCTCGCGATCAGCGCACCTCTACCTTTCGACTGGCGCTCAACATCGGAGCGTTCGGCAAGGAGGCATCACGTGCGAATGCAATCTCGGCGGCGGACTATTTCATGATCGACAAACAAGATGCGCTCACTCTCTGGGATGAACTGAGCTCGATAATCGAGGATAATTGGGAGGAAACCTTTAGTTCGGCCGGCCTCTCTGAGGAGTTTATCGACCGATTTAGAGGCAGCATCGGAAATAAGGAATGAAAGAGGAACCTCATTCCTAAAATCGTCTCCGATACACAGTCACTTGGATACTGATGTCCCTTTTGCAGCTCGTTGCGTGGAGTTTCTCTGACACTTAATCACCAAGGGAGTGCAATGGGACCCACTACGGTTCCTAAAACATCGACTCTTTAATGGCTTTTAGTTTGAAGCAATTCGCGCTGAGGGCTTCCTCATATGTTGATTACTATCATGATAAATGCTATTTTTAAGCATAAACAGACATGTGACATGCGGGATTTTGGCAAATTCCAGCATAGCGAGGGTCCCCAAATATGTATTTTCAAAGGGTTATCGATCTTGATAGCGTTCTTGCCGAAAAGTCTTGCTTTCTCCTCGGAGCTCGGCAAAGCGGGAAATCCTCGCTTGTGCGGCATCAGCTTCCTGACCATCGAGTCTACAACCTGCTTCAAGTTGACGTACTCCGTCGCCTCAGTCGCCAGCCGTGGCTAATCAGAGAGCAGGTACAGGAATCGGATAAGCTGATCATTATCGACGAAGTGCAGCTCATACCCGAGCTGCTTAACGAGGTTCATCTCCTTATCGAGGAGAGAGGCATCAGGTTTCTGCTCACCGGTTCGAGCGCTCGAAGGCTTCGTCGAAAGGGGGTGAATCTTCTGGGTGGTCGAGCTCGGTGGAAACAGCTGCTCCCCCTCGTTCGGTGTGAGTTAGGAGATAGTTTTGACCTACATACAGCGCTTGCCCGCGGACTTTTGCCCGCTATCTACCTATCTGACAATTACCGAGAAGAACTTCAGGATTATATCGATATATATCTGAGAGAAGAGATCGCCAACGAAACTGAAATTCGGCAGTTGCCGGCCTACAGCCGCTTTCTCGATATCGCCGCCCTCTGCCATTCTCAGGTCGTTAATTATGCCAAGATCGCAAATGACGCCGAACTGTCGCCTTCAACAGTTCGAGAGTATTTTTCAGTCTTGATCGATACTCTGATCATTTCGCGCCTCCCCTGTTGGCAAGAATCCAAGAAGCGAAAAGCATCAGCAAAGGACAAGTACTATTTCTTTGACAATGGAGTAGCTCGATATCTTCAGGGCAGAGCAGAACTTATTGAGACAGATGATGACATCGGAGTCGCGTTCGAAAGTTACCTGTATCACGAACTAAGGGCCCATTCGGTTTATAAGAGTGGGCTGCCGCTTGCATATTGGCGCACCAATTCTGGTATCGAGGTCGATTTCCTCTATGGTGATAAACTCGCGATCGAGGTTAAATCAACAGCTCGCGTCACCGAAAAGCACCTCTCGGGGCTTCTCGCGCTCAAGGAGGAAGGGGCTTTTGCGGACTACCTCTTGGTTAGCAGAGATCCAATAGAACGTCATGTAAATGGAATTCACCTTCTTCCGTATAACCTCTTCCTTGATAGGTTGTGGGGTGGGGAGTGGAGCTAGCGGCTGATTGGTGAAATTGAGTTGCCTCATGGAGATCCGAAACGATTCCTTGACCTAATCGCATAACACCTTGATAACTCAAAGGTTTCACATAGTTCATCAAGAATCAATCCCCTCTTTTTCTTATCACTATTATGGTACCTTCGCACTATCTTACTGATATACTTCCGCTTATCTTTCATCGTCATCTTATCATGGTCCTTTTCAATGACCACTTCGATGAGGCAACGACCTTCTCAGGTTCCCAAAACACCGACTCTTCAATGTCTTTTAATTTGAGGCAACTCGATTTGAGAATTACGATGCCTTATTAGGTCACGTTAACACCTGTGCGGAGAATAACCTGAGGGTCGTCGACGATTGAGGAATTAGGTTAGAGCTAAGTGGAGATAGGAGGAGTCAATGGGGGATTTGGAGGTCAGGTCAGGTCAGGTCAGGTCAGGTCAGGTCAGGTCAGTGATAGTCTAAACACTCTTGAGATTGTCCCTCAAGGGCATTCGATGGCTCGGATAAATGCGTGTCGGGAGCAGTTAGGGATGCCTGCTGGTTTGACTGATGAGCAGGTTCAAAAGTTCATTGATGCCGAAGAACCGGCTCGACAGAGAACCGAGCGCATCAAGGTAGTCTCTGAAGAGATCTCGGAGACTGTCAAGAATATCAGGTGGCTCAGGCAAGAGGCGGAGCTACGGTCTGATACATTACATCCCTATTTCAGTATTGATATTTGGCCGGATCCTGAATCGAGCAAGACTCTAGAATACACTCTCGATGACGGTGACCTCAGGATCCGGGTTACCGATCTCAATGCTTCTCCTGATGATCTGGCCGCAAAAACAGTCCGAATTATCGAGGATGGTCAGGGAAGCCTCAACTGGCTTTCGAGCATTCCTCAGGAGGAGTGGACCACCTATTATCGGGGATTACTGGAGATAGAAAATCTTCGCACGGTCAGAGATCCAAAGACGGTCAGTGACATTCTCGGACCTGAATACGATCGGTTGTGGCACGCTGATGGCTACTTCTCCCTCTCGTACGATCCTTTTACCGATCCCATTTACAACTGCTTTCCGACAGAACCACCGCATGAGAATGTCCAAAAATTTCTCAAGTGCGACCTTTACATTCGAGGAGAAGAAAACCTCCTCAAACTCCTTGATTTGGCCCAAACCTTCAAGGGGGAGGGCGGGGCAAAACTCTTGCACGAGATAACATCGACGGAGGATACGAGAGAGAGACACCTCAAAATAATCGACGCCTTTCAGCATCTTGTCGACAATCTGCCAGGACTCCCCCCTCGCGACCAGAAGGTAGTGGTAAGGTCCATTGCCATGTTCGCGTGGGAATGTGATAGCTACCGTTTCGGTTACTTCTCAGAACTAGAATTCTTATCGAGCATAAAAGAGGAGCTAGAGGACTTTCATCCAGCCGAATTTATGCAGGCAGCACGTGATAAGGTGGCTTACAGTGGATGGGTTGATCTAGGTCGTTTCGACATGACGATCGAATTGTCCGCTCAGAAATTTCTTAAAGATGATTCTAAGCGGCTGATCGGGCGCGGTGCTCCGACTTTGGATGAATTGCCTTCGGACACAGTCGCATTCCTCGAGGAAAAACGACCAGGCGCTTTGGCTGGCCTCAAAGAAAGGCTCAGTCACCAAACCGATGAGATAGTGAACGCCGTTCGGTCCTCAACTCTCGACACGAAGACACTAGAAAAAGAGCCCGGCCTCATCGTCGACTTACCCCAAGGCATTGTAGAATATGACGTTGGGCACGAATTAACTGAAGGCCAAAAAAAGGCAGTCTATTCCAGTTCGGACTTTCGAAGGGAGGACCTTTCGGATTGGCAGAGGTCACGCGGTGATACACCTCGCCGTCCAACCGTCGAAAGCCGGTGCTCCCATCTGGCTAAATTAACTCGACTTCAGGTCTCCGACATCGAGCCACTGAACTCCATTTCGGAAGAAACATGGTTTCAGCATTATCTGCGCAGGTACGAGCAGGCGGATATCTTGAGGAGCGTGCATCAACTGAGCCGTGTGGGCCGATATTCTCCGACACGCGCTCCCGAGAGTTGATTATGTTTGTCAGGGCCATGCGGGGAGAGCGGAGCACAGTATAATAATGGCGGTCACGCACCTCCCCCTTCCCCCACATCCATATAGCTCCAAAGCCGTAAGCCGATGCGGAATTTTTAGCTTAATCAAGAACGGTCCAGGAGCTGAGATATATATCATGGGCGGAGTAGCCTTCACGCTCCTTCACTGGACCGAACCAGCGCGCCGGGGCTATTACTCTCTTAGTTGGATTTTTGTTTAGATAAGATCCCCACCAAGAGAAGGTTGAATTGCAGATGATCTGGTGTGTGCAGCGCGAGAATAGAAATAGGTCATGAGCAGCACTTTGATTTCCCTGTTCCCTATCCTGAACTGATTCCGAGAATACAAAACGATCTCCTGTAAATACCTCCTTACACCAGGCGATATCATTGCTCACTATGATAAATCTCTCTGCGTTTGGAAAAATTGCGACAGCTCTTCGATAGTAATCAAGGTCTACCAAAGGGTGGTGATCCTGGAGCTTTACATAGTCCCCTCGCCTTACATGAATTCCTACGGTTTCGCCTGTCAGTATATCTCCGTAATTTTCATCAATCTCTTTGGCAATTGTCGGGTTTGGTTGGAGACTATCGGAAATAACATCCCTTATATCATAAAAGTACTTCTCCGATTGGAAGTAACCCAACAAATTTACCCCTTTTGCAAGTGGAATCGCTGCATAATGAAAGTGCGGCTCCTGGTACACGAACTGAACATCGATATTGCTGGAGGTACGAGGGTTTACCCGAAAGGTGTCTTGAAATTCCCACTCGGGTAGGATGACCTCATCACCAACCCGAGCTGCATAT
>JBIJBT010000128.1:0-5546 GCA_044345055.1 Bdellovibrionota bacterium | reverse complement strand
AGCAAGGTCTCATCTCCCGTATAGCCAGCTAACATTAGGATTGACGCTGCGAGTGTCTCCTTGATGACCGCTGGATGGTCGCCGGTGCGCCATCCCCGTTTGTGGAGGGCGCGACCGGCGGTATCGATGCTTAGCACGCACCTGCCGTTGCGGATGAAAGGGATTATCGTTATTGGATCCTCGGCATCTGGGTCAAATCGCGGCGGTCCCTTGATAAACGTGCCACTTTGAATTGATTCGACCACGGAGGTGATGACCGCCTCTTCCCCCAATTTTTCAGCATTACGGTCGGAGAGCGCCGGTCTCACGATGAATGGTCGGTGGGAGCGGAGAAAGTCCTGCCACCTCACCTCAATAAGACCCGCCTGCATCATCGCCAGATCGCTCACATCGAACTGAACCACCACCCGCTGGATACGGCTTGCCGTCCTCAGGAGCAGATGAGCGCGATAGGCTGTTTCAAGATCGCACTCGAACATAACGCCGCGGTACAGTTTTATCTGCTGCTCGATTCCGAGCGAAACAAGTTCACAACCGAGAACATCAACTGTTTCATGGGGGCAGGTTGCTATCCACTGCATCATCTTAATATCGCTTCCTGATTGCTAACGGAGTCTTTGGCCATTAAAGAAGGGGCCCATAGAGCGCAATTTGTTGAGGAATCATGTCATTGATTGGTTTGGAAAACTAGGGATGGGGATTTTGGTTTGAATTGGCTTATCTGTTTAAGTGCTCGCTGAAAACGAAGTTCACTACCACCTCAAACCCGATACCATCTCTCCAATAACCCTCACCCGCAAACCCCCAACACCCGCCCCTGCCCATCCTGCTCCCCCATCGTCAACTCTGCCAACGCATACCACGCTCCATCCCGCCGTACCTCAACGGTCGGCCATACCTCGAGGAGCGGCACATATACAAAGGGCCTTTTAGAAATTCCTGGATGAGGTATTTGAAGTTCATTTGTCGCGATCTCGAATCGGCCCCAGATTAGAATATCAAGGTCGATACATCGCGGTGCCCAGCGCGGGGCGGGGGTTCGGCCAAGTTTCTGTTCGAGCGATTTTAAGAGGGGGAGAATCGTGGTGGGGTGGTCGGTGGAGTGGCCGCGGATTACGACGTTGAGGTAGGGGATGTTCCAAGAGGGGGGCGCGCCTTCGGGGAGGAGGGCGGCTGTTTCGTAGGTTTTAGAGATGGCGAGTACTTCAATGCCGATGGTGGGGAGGAGGTCAATTGCGGCGGAGATGGTGTCAGCGCGGGGTTCGAGGTTGCTGCCGATGCCGATGGCGATTGGGGTTGTAGCCGTTGCAGTGGACGGGGATCGCGAGTTCATTTGGAAGTATCGACGGCAAAGCGTAGAGAAAAAGAGGCGCCTTTCGGGAGGGCTGGAAGGGGAAGGGATACTTTATGAAGGGTCAAGGAGATAGTAGCGGAGGGAAGGGCGCGGGAGTTTATCTCATCGTTGATGATGGTGGCGATGGTGTGCGCGAGGTGTTCGATGAGGCGAAATTGTTTGCGTGAGAGAAGGGCGTTTATCTCGTCGTAGAGGTTATGATAGCAAAGGGTTCCGGCGATATCGTCGGAGAGGCAGGCGGCAAGAGGCTTAGAGAAGGTGATCGCGAGGGATAGTCGGACCTCCTGCGGATTAGCACGCTCTTCGGGTAAGAGGCCAAGGTGGGGGAAGAGGACGATCTCAGGAAGATCGAGGGTTGCACATTCAATCTGCATCATGGCGCGGGATGTTAAAATATCGCGAATAGTAGGCCCTAGCCAAAAAAAGGGCGGCTACAAGATGAACGACATCCAGTCAGCCGCCCCATTCTGATATTACTCCCGCACCTGTCCTGCAATCGCCAACGCTCTGGCGCTGATTCCAAGAACGCGAAGCAGACCCTCTGAATCGGCGTGATCGAACGATCCGACTGCCTCCATCGAGCTCTGTTCAGGATCGTAGAGAGAGTTTTCAATGCCGGTTGCTCGGCTGTATCGAACTGCTCCTTTGTACATCGTTACTGCGATTGTACCGTTTGCGAGCTCAGCGATCGGGTCAAGAGCACGGAGCGACATCGTTGTGGCAAGATCAAACCAGTAACCCTGATAGATCTGCTTTGCAACCTGGCGAGAGACTACATCAAAAAACTCGCGCGCGCGCCTATCTAAAATTAATTCAAGAAGCAGCCCGTAGCAGCTTCCTAATAACTCCATTCCGGGTGCCTCGTACACTCCTCGGCTTTTAATTCCAACGAAGCGATTTTCGACAAGATGCGCGGCAATACCAACGCCGTGCTGACCTGCGACACGATTTGCTTTTTCAAACAATTCCCGTAACGGAAGCTCTTCTCCATCTATTGCAACAGGAACCCCTTTCTTAAACGTGATGGAAATTTGAACAGGGCTGTTTGGCGCCTCGGTCGCGTGCACACCCATTATTGGCGATATAGCTGTTGGGGCGGTCTCTAGAAATTCGAGAATCCCTGCTTCATGAGTTAACCCCAAAATGTTTGCATCGGTTGAGTAAGGTTTGTCTTTTGATGCAGTGATCGGAATTCCCTGTGATTGGCAAAACTCGATCATCTCAGCTCGGCCCCGGAACGAACTTAGGAAAGCAGGGTCGCGCCACGGAGCATATACCGTGATCGATGGGTTGAGCATCGCCGCGGCGAGCTGAAAGCGAACCTGATCATTTCCTCGACCGGTCGCACCGTGAGAGAAGATGGTATAGCCCCGCTCCTTCATGAATGAAACGATTGCACTCACCAAAACGTAGCGAGCAATCCCCGTTGTGTTCCAATATCTTCCCTCGTACCAAGCCTGAGCCTGAATAACCTGCATTCCTGCGGAGAGAAGCTCATCAACTGCGGGAAGAATTACCACCTCCGCAGCGCCCGCCTTGAGAAGTCGCTCCTTGATCGTATCGAACCCCTCTTCGTCGGGTTGCCCGAGGTCGAGGGTGCAGCACACAACCGACGCTCCCTGATCGGTGAGCCACCGCGTTATAGTGCAGCTATCAAGCCCACCAGAGGCTGCAAGCACGACTGTTTGTCCCCGAAGCGAAGGTGCTGATATTGCTTTTGAAACTTCCACTGCTGCCCCTTTGAAAAGATACGACTGAGCAAATTTTTTCTATTATGGGTCGAATTAAGAGTCGATGATAGTAGGGGAGGCGGAGAATGTCTAAAAAAGGACTTAGATGTCTAATTTAGTCATTAGCCCTACTTTTATCAGGAACGTTGGCTACCTTTTGACTCTTCTCGCACAATTTTTCCATCCTCAAGGGTGATCATCCGATGTGCCCGTTCTGCTAGCGCAAGATTGTGGGTCGTAACGATGATGGTGAGTCCCTGTTGGCAAAGGTCTTCGAAAAGATCGAAGATCCCCTCGCCCGTTCCTCGATCGAGGCTGCCAGTTGGCTCGTCGGCGATCAGGACGCGAGGTTTTACGATAAGAGCTCGGGCGATAGCGACCCGTTGCATCTGCCCTCCTGAAAGTTCGCGGGGAAGGTGATCGGTACGGGAGGAAAGTCCTAACGATTCGAGAAGCGAAATGGTGCTACGACGAGACGCAGGTCGACGAAGGAAGAGAAGTGGAAGCTCGACGTTCTCCGCGACTGTTAGGGTTGGTAGTAGGTAAAATTTCTGAAAAACAAACCCAAAAAAACCGCGACGAACGGAGACTAATTCATCTTCACTCATCTCGCGGGTCTCGACCCCGTTTACCCGGACCGAGCCCGTTGTTGGAGTATCAAGACAGGCAAGAGTGTTTACGAGTGTGGTCTTTCCTGAACCGGACGGTCCTACGATTGCAACCATCTCTCCTGGATATAAAGAAAGATCAACTCCATCGAGCGCTCGAACTGTTTCGCTCCCGCGGAGGTAGTGCTTCGTTACACCAGTAACCGAAATGAGAGGCTCGGTGATACCTGAATCGATCTCTGCCATTATTCCCCCGAACGAATCGCTTCAAGTGGACGCATCGAGGATGCTCGCCATGCGGGGTAGAGCCCCGCGAAAAAGCCGATGATTACAGTTGATCCAACTGAAAGTCCCATTATTGCCGGTGATATGGAGACAAGATCTCCCTGAACTCCAACATCGATTAAGCGGCGAAGGAGGTACTCGATAATTCCAGAGCCAAGGAATGCAATAACAACTCCGGTAATTCCTCCGCCAATGCATAGGGCAAGCGTTTCGTACCAAATCAGCTCGAAGATATCACTTCTCCGAGCACCGATCGCTTTCATGATACCTATTTCTCCGGTTCGCTCGTAAACACTCATCAAGATCGTATTCACCACCCCGATAATCGCGACTATGATAGCTATCGCTGCTACGGCTCCGATCATTATTTGCGCGGTTCCGACAAGGCTTAAAAGGGTTGATTTTACCTGTTGTAGACCGACTATCTGGACCTCAGGGAGCGATAACCACCGCTCCTCGAATTGACGAATCGCAGCTGTTGAAAACTCGCGCAGCTTCGCCCCAACAAGGGTTATCTGATCAGGGCGATTAAAGATCTCCTGCGCCCGAGCAAGAGGCATGAATACGGTTCCATCATCCTGAGTGCCGGTGCGTGCGAGAATACCCACTACATTAAATTGTTGAGACTTCGGCGCAAGCGCGCCGGCGGGTGTTATCGAAAGCTCAATAGTATCTCCAACCTTTCGCTGCTCGTATTCAGCGACTTCGTATCCAAGAACAACCTCGGGTGTTTCGCCATCGGAAAACCATCTTCCACCCTTAAAGCCCTCTCCCGATTGGAAAGTTAGCCAAGGCTTCATCTCAGTAAAGGATTGTGTATTAATACCGCTGACAACAATAAAGCTACTTGCAGCATCTTCTCGAATACTTGTCTGCTCCTTCTCTGCAACTCCGATAAAAACTGGGGTGATCGCTGAAACAGATTTATCTGTGGACACCTGATCGAATGTGCTCATGGGCAGGTACAGCAATCCGGTACCACCCTTGAGCATCATTGTTGCCGCCTCATAAGGGCAACCCTTTGCCATTACCATCACCTGAAAGCCGAGCAGATCGATGCTCCGCGAGATAGCCGTTTTATAGCCATTAACAAAACCAGCCAGCGACACCGCCACCGCCACCGCAAGCGCAACCCCGATTGTTGTTAGTATGGTTCTAACAAGCCGACGCAAGAGATTTTTTATCGCTAGAGCGAAAAAGCCAAAAAGATGAGTTTCTGCGAGCACAGTGGCTACCTCCGAGAAAATTCGACCCCACGTCCGTAAAACACGAGCGCTTCATTGTGACGTCGAAGCGTTCCAGTCACGATCGCTCGATACCCTTTTCTTTGCGGAAACGTGGGGGCGATATCAGAAAGCTCAACCCGAAGCGACCGATCACCTATTGCGAAAAAAAAGAAGCAACCTGTGGCAGCACACTGACGAGAAACGACTCCCTCGATCGTTATCGGTTTCTCAAGAAATGGATCTGGATTTTGGAGGATCTCGATCAGTGGAACACTCTGATTTGGAGCGATTTGCTCTCCGTAGCGATCCGGCGAAAAAAACCACCAAGCGGCTGAGATTCCAA
>JBIJBT010000161.1:0-5578 GCA_044345055.1 Bdellovibrionota bacterium | reverse complement strand
GTGACTATCCCCTCTGGCAAAATCCAGGTTGCGCCAAGAAAAAAGTAAAATGCTCTTTTCCCCGCATCTGTACGGGATTTACTCTGCCCCCAGAAGTAAAAAAGCACCAATGAAAGACAAAGCGCTCTGATATCGCCGCAGGTAGTGACAGCACCAAGCGCTGCCATTCCCGCTACTCGGCAAACACGCCCGATTACAGAAGACACCTGTGCTGCCGTGTATTCTTGAAAAAGCAACTTTCCTGCAACAATAAGAAGCCCCGGTATTGCCGTTTCCATCTCAAAAATTTGTGGTATAATAAGAGTAGTTAATAATCAACTATAGGAGCCGGGTTAACACCCCCTGCACATCCTCTATAGGGACACTTCCAAAGTACCTGCTATCAAGACTCTCCTGTGAGGAGCCAAGGAGAAACAATTCTCCCCGAGGAATCTTCTGAGAGGACGCCCGCGGAAGCGGCTCTCCGCGAGAGGAAAAAGACAAAAGCGCTGTCCCAGTGCGAAGCGTTCCATTTAGCACTACCCCAGCGGTTGTTACGGTTACAGTATCTCCCTCAACTGCTGCTATCTCTTTTATCAATGGAGCAAGAGTTCCTCCGCATCCACTTCCCTTCACAACAGAACGACTCTGCGCGACTAACCGCCAAACTGCTCCATTTGATGGGCAAACCAACACAAGATTTCCCCGCTCGAGGTTGCCCCCCTTTTTCTTTAGGTACACCCCACGAGGAACCGACGAGGAGACGTTTATCACTAGTGGCGCATTAACTGCTCCATGGAGTGCGGCAAACAGGCACCACGCACTAACTGCGATACATACCCTCTTTTTCATGACGCCTCTTCTTCCGGAACAATAAAGTCTTTGTTCACGATCACTTGAAATCGATATCCAGGGCGAATAACTATTGTTGGCTGCACGTTGAGGTTTCGGCGGGTAACCTCGATGCCGGCTTGCCCCATCTGCACCCCGATATTAGCGGCGATGGTTTGCTGGGCTGATATGTTGTCAAATGCCCGAGCTTGGGGTTGTGACAACTGAATACCGGCACTCATAACTGACATTAAAAGCGCGCTCCCAAAGATGCGCCCATAGTGGCGATGCACCTCATCGGCAAATCCCCCCTGCCCTGCGGCATCAGAACCTCCCATTACATCAAGGCTAAGAGAGCGACCATCGGGAAATACAATTCGATTCCACGCCGCAAGAACTCGTGATTGTCCGTACGCTATTTGCGAATCGTACTGCCCAAAGAGGCGGCTTCCCTGAGGGACGACCACGGTATTTCCAGAAGCAGTATCATAAACGTGGCTTGATACTTGCGCGGTGATTGCACCAGGAAGGTCGCTATTGATTCCTGTTAAAAGAGTAGCTGGTATGAGGGAGCCTGTTTTTAATTCCCGCTCGCGCGCGCTATCGACCGTATGCGAGAGAGTAAACGAATCATTTTTTCCTCCAACAAGAAACTCGCGCTTTTGTTGCTGAAAATTTGGATCGGTATCGCGGGAGGAAAGAAGCGATAGAGTTTCTTGTGTGGTTGGGCGTTTTCCGTCAGGAAAAAGATTATCACCTTGGAACCCATCTACTCCGATAGAGGATGCGGTACGCGCACGGATAGCGTTTCTATTTGGAATTGCAACTACTGAGGTTGCAGAAAGTGAGCGTGCATCGAGATTATCGTTCGCAAGGTTTTCTGTTCTTGAGTGCGCTCTTATATCGGCATCAGTAGAGATAATCGGCAACGGGGGTGCTTTACTCTTTGGCTCTTTAGGCAATAAAGGCTCCTCTTTGTGGAGTGTTTCTTTGTGAGCTTCCTCGACAAGAATTACCTTTTCCTTTTTCGCGGCAGCTCGTGCTGCCTGAATCACTAAATCAGCTGACTCAACAGCTGCTTTGTTTCGGGTATTAGCGAACGGATCGGTTTTTTCTGCTGCTCTTAGTTTGTTGCTGCGAACAGCAAAAACAAGGAGCGGAATTGCAACAATAAGACACCCGATAATGACAACCGGCGCTCTCGTTACCCGACGAATTGAAGAAATAGCTGGGTGTACCCTATAAGGCGGCTCTGCTGTGGACATGGCTTTTTACTCTCTCCTCTCTCTCTTTTTTCTCTTATTTGTTTTTACTTACTCGACCCGTCTCTCAACGGTCATTGCGGCAGTTTTTACGGCAGGCTCAGTGAGCGAAAAGGAGCGGCTCATCCGAAGCGTAGACCCAACAGAGACAACCGATAGCCCAATGCCTTCTCCTAGTGAGTCAACGACGTAGGAAATATCGGTTGCTCCCTCTAAGGGGCGTTCAGTAAGGCGGTAGCCCTTTTCCTGCAACGCGCTCCAAAGGGTTGCCCCAAAGGGGGTTTCCTGAGAGAGGGTGAGAATGCACCCAGCAGGTGGATATTCGCGCGCGATAACTTGAGCGTAGTGAGCAGCAAGCTGGTCGGTTGCTTCGTGACTAAGAGCTACTGTTTGGTGATTTCTTGTTGCTGTTGTACAGCCAGAAAGCATTAAAAGAGCTGCAGCGGCTAAAAGAGAGAATCGGTCTTTACGCATCTTTTTCTCTCCGTGAAATAGCTACTCGCGCCTGATCGCTTCCAACACCAGAAACAAGAACTGCTTGAGAAAGCACCCGGTCGACCTTAAATTGGGTACCCTTAACGCGGTAATTCACCAACTCCTGCTGTCCATCGGTAGCCACTGAGAGCAGCACTGGAATATCGGCGTAAAAACTTTCTCCAGGGAAATCGATAAAGGTGTGTTTCCCATCGTTGTAAACCCGAAGCGGCTTCCAGGGGGCTTTACCTTCAATGTCGTAGGAGAAATCAATCGGTGAAGAATCGCCGTCTGCCTTCTGTTTCTTTTGGTGCTTTTTTTTCGATGCTGCCTTTGTCACTGCCTGCTGAGCGCGGTAGAGCGCCCACGCTGAATCTTCTCCATCTGGATAGGAAAAGGTAATCCGCGGCATGTAGCGGGTGTCACTAAGATTAAGAGAGAAGTGATAGGTGCGCCGGTCGGTGGTGACCACTAGAGAGCTAGTTGCCCCTATTTCGCGCGCTTTTGGCTTTATAACAACATGAGGCACCTCTGCCCCTTCTGGACCACTCACTGCAGGGGACGCCTCCCACCGTACGGCATCACCAAGATTTGCTCCCCGAATAGTTTCGCCTCGCTGGAGCTCGATATCGCACACCTGAAGAGGAGCGCACACCACTTGAGGAAGCCCATCGCCAAAGCGAAGTGTCAGACTCCCGTTTGGATCCATTATGGGACGGGGGGAGTTTTCTTTTGGCTGCTCAATTTGGCATGACTTTGGTTCCTCTACCGTCTCTGCTAACGCAAAAGCTCTTGTAGAGGTTAGCGTTGCTCCTACAACGCCAAGTAGTGAAAAGAAAATTCGTCTTTCTTGCCTCATGATAGGTTTCTCCTTTATCAAAGGGTTCGGTTTTTTTTGGTGGGGGGGGAGTGATTAGAGTGCTCTTGTCCATCGAAGATCTTTTACAAAAAGACCAATCGGGTTTCGTAAAATGAGTTTTTCTGACTCAGGGGCGACAATATCAATGGTCACCATTGCCTTCATTGAACGGCGCTCTTTTTCTCCGCCGCTTTTTGCCCGAATCGTCTCTATCCACTCGACCTGCCACGTCTCTTTAGTAACTGGAAGCGCTGCCGTTACCTGAACAGAAACGGTTTCACTTGATACCCGCTCAAAGGGATTGTTCTCACTCTTTTTGAAATGCTCGACTAACATTTGGTGGGTTGGATCTTGTGTGCGAATAAAAAAGAACAACCGCTTAACGGCAGTTTTTTGAGCTATTGAGTCGCTTACTACCGAGCGAAGGTCGGTGATAAAGGTGGTAAGAAGCGCTCGTATTACCCGCTCGTCGGAGGAGGAAACTTCTTGAGCAAACCCAGAAACTACGGGGCTTCCTTCCCTATTTATCTCAATTACATAGGGAATAAACCTACTTCGGAGCGCTAAATAGCCGCTAACGGCAACTGACACAAAAGCTATAAAGAGAGAACCAATAGCAACCGCACGCCACTGGTTAGCTGTGTGGATAAACTCACCGTACCTGTCTCGCCACTCCCTACGGGCGTTAAGATAGTAAGCTTCTCCCTTTTCAAATGGTGCAACGGTCTCCATTTAGCTATTTCCTACCTGTTTAGACGTTGAATCTCGTGGTGGGTTTGTCGATGGGGATGCCTTTTTTTCTTTTCCCTCACGGATTGCGTCACGTTTGGAACTCATCTGGGCACCCATACGGCTTGGCATCGTGGTTGCCTTCCAGAGAGGATTTTTGTGATCCATGGCTCGTGCGTTTAGATCCTGAATGGCGGCACCTGCAATATTGGTTGCAGCTCGTCCTGCGGTCATGAGTGCGCCTCCTGTGCCTTCTGTTTGTGCTCTAGAGAGCAAAGTAGCGCTTCCCGCCATACCTGCTGATTGATAGCCTCTGGTGCTTACCCCAACAGCTGCTGCCGCACTTGTTGCCCCTACTGTATTTGCTGCAGGAATAATGGTTCTATCAGCCCCCGAAATGGGGCGATCGATGAGGCTTGCTGCAGTTGATGGCACCTCTTTAACGAGGGCAAGAAAAACAATGCTAATCCCTATCATCGAGAACACCTGATTTGTGTTTGCCTCGATTCCAGCTGACCAGTCCTGGACAAATCCTTGGCCCAGCCCGACTACTAGCTGCATGACAAAAAGCTTAAGGGCTGTGGCAAAGATGTGGCGAAAATAATTTAGTGCATAGCTTGAGGTCCAATCAGTCGCCCCAAATGACAGAACAATAAGTCCTGCGTTCATGACGATATAAAGCTCACACAACGCAGCGAGCATAAAGGCGGCTATCAGCGCAAAGCAGACAACTATTACAGTGCCCGCGACAAAAAGAGAGAGGCTATCAACGGGAGACAGCATCGATATGCCCCCTACAATCTTTCCAGCAAGAGAAAGCCCAATATCGAGAATGGTTGCAGGCTTTATCGTAGTGGTTACTCCATTTGCGGCGTTTGCCTCATTGGCAAGCTGCGCCATTGAGTCAACAATCGTAGTAGCCCACGATGTTCCGTTGAGTAGGAAAAGATAAAAGAGCCCAACAACAAGGGTTCTCTGGACAAGGGCAGCTGCTATCCCCTTAATATCTGCTCCCTCCATCACCACTCGAATACCAGTCCAGACAAACTGAATAGTGGCAAGAAGCCAAAAAAGAGAGAGCGCGTATCGCCGAATCACCGGCTCCCAGCCTTGAGAGCGGGTTCTATACTGCTCAACGATGGTAGAAAGCGCGTTATTCTCTGGTGCCTGAGCAAGAGAGGGCGAAGCTAATACAACGACAAACACCGCTGCGACAACACCACTCCACCACCAGTGATGCCCCCGATTTTTTTCTAGGATTGTGTGCCGCCTCATGGGTGCCATCTTTCTCTTTTTTTATTTCGCCCCTTCCCTCCTTATCTCCACTTCACCTCTGGCTCATCGCCAACAATCGTCTTAGACGGCTGTGACCAAAAGGAGCTTCTTATCGGCGGTACCGGCTCTGGTTTATAGGTAACAAGGGTGACTGATACAGAAATAGCTG
>JBIJBT010000055.1:0-18914 GCA_044345055.1 Bdellovibrionota bacterium | reverse complement strand
ATTAGAGAAGGCACGCTTTTTAATTGTGCGAGGGGAGTTTCGGAGGAGGAATTGCTCATAGGGCTAATTTCGACTGCTCAGTAATTACGGTCTCCCTCGGTGCGCATAAAATCTCAGCACAGATAATCTCAACGGATATCATCTGCTGTGTTCACCCTTGATTGCCTTAAAAAAATGGCTCTATCACGGAGGTGAACTTTTAACGAATTTCTCGAAGGGGGAGATTTGTGGCCGATAGTCTACTCTAGGTCAGAAAATGTTTCCACCAAGCTCGAACACTAATACCATCGCTCAGCACCTTACCCCCGCTCGCGAGGCCGTACTGGTACTTCCTCATCGAGACCGAGCTGGCGGCGGGCCTCATATAGGGCGATGTTCGCGGCGTTACTCAGGTTGAGACTTCGAACTTCTTGACAGACCATCGGAATATAGAGCCGATGTTCCTCTGGAATTGTTTCGATAATCGAAAGTGGCAATCCGCGAGTTTCGCCCCCAAAAAGAAGGGCATCTTCGACCGAAAAGGGAGCTCTATAATAGGGGACGGTCCCAAATTTCGTAAAAGCCCAGATGGTGCGAGGTTTTCGGGCATCCCTGTATGCATCCCAATTAGAAAACGATAAAAGCGAGACATAAGGCCAGTAATCAAGCCCCGCACGACGAGCCCGCTTATCACTAATTTCAAAAGATGGCTTGCCAACGATGCATAGGGGAGTTTGCGTTGCCGCACAGGTGCGAGCTATCGAGCCTGTATTTTGGGGTATTTCAGGCTCGAAAAGAACAATATCCATAAGGCAAACTACTGGCTAGGAATTGAGGAATCAGAGTCGCTAAGAACCAGATTCATAGAGGCTATCGATCTGCTTAGAAAACTTCTCTATAACGAGAGCGCGGCGAACCTTTAGAGTCGGTGTGAGAAGACCATTATCGACCGAAAAATCGGGCTCGATGATAGCAATTTTTTTTACCTGTTCAAATGATGCAAGCTCTTTATTTATCACCGCAAGATGTGACGAGAGCTCTTTTAAAAGCCAATCACATTTTGATGGATCGGTGGGAAGCTCTTTTTTTAGCTGCTTTGCGAGGAGCGAAAGCATTTGGGTATCTACAGTAATAAGTGCGCTGCAAAAGGGGCGTCCCTCTCCAATCAGCACAGCATGACTGACCAGAGAATGACTCTGAAGAAGATTTTCGATCTTCTGCGTTGGAATTTTTTTTCCTCCGGCAGTAACTAACAGCTCCTTTTTTCTCCCAGTTATTGCAAGGAATCCATCCTGATCTATCGAGCCAAGATCGCCAGTGTGGAACCATCCATCTCCATCCCACGCATCCGCGGTAGCATCTGGTTTTTGATAATATCCTAAGGCCACGTTCGGCCCTTTTATGAGAATCTCTCCATCGTCAGCAATCTGAGTCTTAACCCCGCGAAAAGCGGGACCAACTGTTCCACGTTTTGCAGATCCAACACGATTAACGTGTGTGGCAACGCACGTTTCGGTGAGGCCATACCCCTCAAGTATCGGTATCTCAAGCGATGCAAAAAAATCAAATACCCCGATAGGTAGCTTCGCCCCACCCGAAATCGCATGACGAAACTTCTCGCCAAATATCTGTATTCGAATGGCGCGTCGAACCGCTTCAGTACCAGAGTAGACAATCTGAGCTAAAAGAGGCGGAGGTTTGCTTGCTGGTCGATGGTACTTTGCGGCCCAGAGGGTGAGCCGCAAAAAGAATCCCTTAAGGGACCGCTGAGCGCTCATTCGCTCTACCTGAGTCTGTATTTTTTCAAATAATCGGGGCACTGATGGCACATAATGAGCCCCCCCGAGACGCAGGTCATTGCTTACCGCAGAAAGATCAACAACGGATCGTTTCTTGTTTGGAACTCGAGTGTACAAAACCCGAGCAGGTGTAAGAAGTCCTAACCAATGAATTAGTCGCGCAAATGAGTGAGCAAGAGGTAGGTAAAGAAAAAGTATGCCATCAAGACCAAATGCTCCTGATTCAGCGGCCTGAACGACATTCGAGAGATGATTCCGATGAGTTTGCATCACACCTTTTGGAACTCCCGTTGTTCCAGAGGTGTAAACGAGCGAGGCAAGATCACCACGTTGCATTGAGGCAATAGGAACTGTATCTGATACGACGGTGGAGAGGATCGTTTCGAGGGTGGCATCGACCGTATATTTTTCAACGGCCTCGAAAGAAACTATGCACCGAATCGAGAGACGAGCCTCTTCCTCGCCTGAAATAACGATAGGATTGGCCCGCAGCGATTCGAGCTTCTCGACCTGTTCCTCATTTTCCGCAAATATAATCTCAGCTCCCGAGTCAGCTAGTATAATCCCAACATCATGAGAGGGGAGAGATGGATAAACTGAAACTGTAATTCCGCCGAGCCACACAATCGCAAGATCGGTTTCACTCCATTCTGGTCTAGTATTACTAATAATTGCGACACGTGTTCCGTTAGTAACTCCCTGGGCCCGAAGAAAATGAGCAATCTTGTTTACCCGTTCAGACACCTCCCGATAGCTTCTCTCTTGTCGAGCCCCATCGGAGTCGATGTAAAGGTAAGCCGAATCCTCCGCACGCTCAGCAACAACTGCGCTAAACGCTTCGGCAAGAGAGTTGTAGGGAGAGAGTTCAGTCATAGCTTTTTTATCGAATTGGATCGAATAAGTAAGGTGGGTCTAATTTTCTTCTCGCCTTAATTTTTCGCTTTATTGTCCTCTTGTGAAGCTGGCGGGAAGAATTAGTTGCGGGCTGATCTGATTCTTTTCATCTCTTTGCACTTCACCAGCTTGATAGCCGATCGTAAGCCGCTCGAGATGCTCTAGAATGGGATAGCTACCCATCAGATCGCCCCCCCGAGAGACTAACATCCGAACAAGAAACGCGGTAGAGGTTTGATCCGGACCGTTTCTCCGTAATGGTCGATTCGGTGAGTTAGTATTTCGGGTCCGCACCCTTGTTACCTCGAGTCCATGCTCAAGTACTCCCAAATCCGGATCGGTCACCACCTGGACCAACTGATCGTGCCACTCGCTTCCCTCGATAATAAGCTCAGCTTCATCGGCGCCGCTCCCTAACCCCAAAGAGCCCATAAGTTGGAGCTGTGTTAGCTCGGTGTTGCCTGAAAATTGCAGATTTAATCCAACTGAATCAACGAGTGCTAAACCGGACACTAGCAATCCCGATCCCTCGGCAGAGCCTACAAAGTTGATATCGTGAAGGTAGCTCTGGCATACGATTAGGTCCTCGATTATTCCCTCAGTAATGGTCACGTTAGCAAATGTGCTCTGCTGCATCTCGGTGTTAATCATCTTAACCCGATCGAGCTTGACCTCATCGATTAAGCAATTAATTAACTTTGTTTCAGTGAGATTGACCTCACTTAAATCAGCGCCGGTTAGATCCACGTTAACAAGCAATGCTCCCGAGAGATCTGCTCCTTTAAGATTTGCTCCTCTTAGATCAGAGTTTGAAATCACTGCACCGCGAAGATCTTTTCCCGCGAGTGATGCTCCGTTCAGGGAGACTCTTTCCATGAAAGCCCCGCGAAGAGGGCGGTTGGTGAGATCTTGATTGCTAAAGTCGTGGTCCCGTAAGACAGGAATTCCTGCAGAGTCGGTCAGGCGACTAATCCGAGAGAGAGCTTTTTGAGCTTCTTCGGATGTGGTTCCGATCGCTGAGGTTATGGTCAAGATTTCGGCAGAGGTGGCGAGAAGGATAGGGGATTGTTTGGGGTTTAGGAGAATGTCTTTAAGCTGTCTAAAAGATCTTCGCTGGGTTGGGCTAAGTTTGTATGTCGATGCTAATTCAAGAAATTCATCGACCATCTCTTCATCCCATCCCTGAAACCTATTGAGATGTTTTCGGACATCGCTTGGGGTCCTACAATCATCTGGGAAAAACTTTGTGTATCCATCGAGGATGGGAGGTTTAAACAACCAGCCCACGTGTGATAGGTTTGCCGTTGATAAATCACATCCTCTAAGGTCTGTTGATTTTAGGAGTGCACCAGTAAGGTCTGCATCGGAGAACCGAGATCCTCCAAATTTTGTTTCACGACAATTTGCTCCTCTAAGATTGGTCCCATCGAAGCGGCAACCCTCTAACTGTCTGCCGAATAAATCGACCTTGGACAGATCGCAATTGCTGAGATCTAGACGGTTCAAGGGTTGTTCTGAGTACCGACTAATATCGTCCTTTATCGTGCTAGCCCAAATACCTGGAAGTATCTGCCTTTCACCGGACGCTGGTGGACCCTGCATCATAGCCTTGTGAGCGGCTCGAATTTGACCAATTAATATTTTCTGAATGCGAGGGTCCTTAACAGTTTTTTTAATGTCCTCTTCGGTATACCCCTGAAAGCGACTTGATAAATTGATAGGATTTCGTTTCCCATTGATGAGTCTATCGAACCAGCCTTGTAGGCCTAGTTCCCATACTGAGCCATTTGAATCGAAATAAAACAAACCGTGCTGCTTCAAAAAATCTGCCGTATATTTCGCTACGTCTGCCCGTTGAGAATTATTTCTGATCGATAAAAGCCTAACCCCCTTCGGGTCTACAGGAGAGCTTTCTCCGATGTATTTAAATTGAGAGTCGATTACAGCCCTGAAGGCATCTGGTTCTCCACCTAAAATTCTCAGTGCATCCTCCTCCCTCGCCCCAAATCCGTTTCGATTAATCTTGAGGCAGAGATATCCAATCATCACGGCCTTCCAGATATCAGGGTACCGTGCTTGTTTGCAATTTAAGAGGTCTGCGTTGAGTTCTTTTCCAAGTAGTAGTTCAGTATGTAATTTTTTTAACTCATCAACTGCTGCATCGTCTTGCAAATCCTGAGATATCCACCAATCCTTGGAATATTGATCATCACGGGCTGCGGGTCCTTTAAATTGGTTCTCTGCTGCTTCAGCGGCCGACCACATTCCGGAACATTTCAAAATTCCAACGCCGAGCCTAAATAGATGGCACCGATTATCGTCGCTCAGTAGATCTTGGTTGTCTCCCTTAGAGAGGAGATGAATGAAGTGAGGACCGATCTGGCTCGCAACATCAGAATCTTTCTTTGTAGTACCACCTGGGAAAAAAAGTTCGTCGCGTTTCTGCGCAAAAGAGCTAATAACGGCGTATAACAACTGCAGCTCTGAGGCCACCCGCAGTGTCGGAATTTCGGGCAAAAAAACGGATGAAGCTGCGTTCTTATTCTGCTTCGGATTTAATCCGCTTGAGACATCAGTTGTACTCATATACACCCTCTCCCATAGGGCTATTTTTGGCCGCTATAATCCTAATTTATTCACTGATAATAACCCGGTTTGTAACAAAAATCATCGCCATCCTCCAAATCCTCAGACGCCCCCCTAGTCCTCAGCCCCCATATCGGTGTACCTTTGCCACGCACATGGCGGGACCGGTGAAGTAGCCAATTCTACCAGATTCGTATAACTCCTGGAGCAACCAGTGTCACTAGAATACTTATCCGGTTTTGGTAACGATTTTGAAACTGAGGCGCTCGTTGGGGCGCTGCCGGTTGGCCAAAATTCGCCGCAGCGGTGCAATTATGGGCTGTATGCCGAGCAGCTCTCGGGTACGGCTTTTACAGCGCCGAAAGGGGTCAACGAGCGGTCTTGGTTGTATCGTATTCGGCCTAGCGTTCGGCATACGGGGAGGTTCAGCGAAATTGAGGTTCCACTTTGGCGGACGGCCCCTCATGTGGTTCAGCACGGTTTGCCACTCGGTCAGCTTCGGTGGGACCCGATTCCACTGCCGCAAGAAGAACAGCCGTTTATCAGCGGTGTTCGCACCATGACAACCGCAGGGGATGCAATGACCCATGTCGGTATGGCAGCGCATGTTTATTCGTGGAACAGCGACCGCGCAGACGAATATTTTTGCAACGGTGATGGAGAGCTCCTCTTTGTTCCCCAGCACGGAGCGATCTGTCTTTTTACTGAGCTTGGATTTATCGAGGTATCGCCTGGGGAAATTGCGGTAATCCCACGGGGTATGTTTTTTCAGATTTCACGTGCTTCGGGCGAGGGGGCTGTTCGGGGTTATTTTTGCGAAAATTATGGGTCTCGCTTCACTCTGCCTGAACGGGGTCCAATTGGTGCGAATTGTTTGGCAAATCCGCGAGATTTTAAGAGTCCCGTGGCGGCTTTTGAGGATAAAGAAGAGCCGGCCCGTCTTATCGTCAAGTGGTGTGGGCGATTTTACGAGACAAAAATAAACCACTCACCCCTTGATGTTGTTGCGTGGCACGGCAACTATGCACCATACAAATATGATCTCTCGACCTTTTCTCCGGTTGGAGCGATTTTGTTTGACCATCCAGACCCCTCCATTTTCACCGTGCTAACCGCACCTTCAGGGGACGCTGGGACAGCGAATGTCGATTTCGTAATTTTTCCACCTCGCTGGATGGTTGCTGAGCACACCTTTCGTCCTCCTTGGTATCACCGCAATGTAATGTCTGAGTTCATGGGACTTATCTGTGGAACTTACGATGCGAAGGAGCGTGGATTTGTGCCCGGTGGGATGAGCCTTCATAATATGATGCTGCCCCACGGCCCAGATGCGTTTGGATTTGCAAAAGCTTCCGCTGTTGAGCTAAAACCGATAAAACTCTCTAACACGATGGCATTCATGTTTGAGACTCGCTATCCTCAACAGCTTACGAAATTTGCCGCCGAAACCGATCTGCGTCAGGATGATTACCCAGAGTGTTGGTCAGGACTGCCTAAGCTTTTCGATGGAACGCCCGGCGTAAAGGGTTAGGGCGAATATCCTTTTTCCCCGCATCTCGTTGAGTTTTCTTAAATTATTTAACGCACAGAAATTTGTGTGA
Organism: Bdellovibrionota bacterium; assembly: GCA_044345055.1. Lineage (GTDB taxonomy): Bacteria > Bdellovibrionota_C > UBA2361 > UBA2361 > OMIW01 > OMIW01. The sequence goes on along the minus strand of JBIJBT010000055.1, from coordinate 12,055 downwards.
TTGAAAATCACTTATTGTTAATAGGAAGAGTTTTATGTCAGAAGAGCGAACATTCCGACTGTGTGGTTTTGGAAATGCTATCGTTGATATTTTTGTTCGTGCAGAGGACCATCATTTAGATAGTTTTGCTCTGGAAAAAGGTACTATGCGGTTAGTGGAAGAGGTTGATCAGTTGTCCTTACTCGAAAATCTCGGGGGGCATATCGAAACAAAAGCAACTGGGGGAAGCGTTGCAAATTCGGTGGCTGCATTTGCTCAGCTGGGTGGTAGCGCAGCCCTTATGGCCGTTGTTGGAAGCGATGCGTGGGGGCGTTTTTATGTCGATGAATGCGATGCGATGGGGGTAACATTTGCTGGAACCCAGGTCACTGAGGGTTCAACTGGGACCTGTTTGTCCATGGTGACCCCTGATGCTGAGCGGACTATGCGAACCTGCCTTGCGGCCTCTGGGTTGTTGGGTCCGGAGCATGTCCGTGAGGATATTTTGGCGAAAAGTGAGTGGGTTTTTGTTGAGGGCTATTCCTTTACCGATCCCGAGCGCGGTCAACGGGGTGCACTAAAGGCCGTAAAAATGGCAAAGCAACGGGGCGCTCGGGTTGCGTTAACCTGTTCGGAGGCGTGGGTAATCGAGGGAAATCGAGCGGCTTTGCTCGAAGCGATAGCGGACGCTGATCTAATGTTTGCTAATGAAATTGAGGCTTTAACCTTAACAGGGGCGGCAACATGTGAAGAGGCGTTCGTTCGGCTTCGGGAAATGGTGCCGGGGGTAGCGGTTACTCGTGGAGCAGATGGAGCCTGGGTCTATTTTGGGGGTGAAGAAGTACGTGTTGCATCTCCAGCCGTCGATGCCGTTGATGCTACTGGTGCTGGCGATATGTTCGCAGGTGCCCTTCTTTACGGACTTACTCACGGATATTCGCTCGAGGAAGCGGCCCGCCGTGCATGCTTTATGGCATCTCGCATCATAACCCAAATGGGAGCACGGTGTTTGGATGGAACCCGGAATCACTGGGATCGTTGGGAAGCGTAAGGGGTTGTTTTACACCAAACTGAGTATTTATTCGGAGCATTAAGACGTGTCGATCCAAGGCTCAATAAAGGATGTTCCGAAAAATATCAAAGGTGTTGCCGTTCTTGTATCGTTGGTAGTTTTAGTAGGCGGTCTGCTTTATTTACCCGAGTTGGTTTCGGTTACCTCTACGAAACAGAAAAACCAGGAAGCACCAGTAGAAGTGCCTGTGAAGGACTCTCCAGCAAAAGTAGTTGCGGCTCGAGAGTTAGCGCAGCGTGTCGGTAATCGGCAGGAAAAAGAGAGCGACCCTTTCGATAATGTAATTAAAAAAATTGATTCAGGTGAATACGAAAAGCTAACTGCTGCTGGGGTTGAAGCAGCGGTTATTCCTGAGCTTGACGACAATGAACCGAAATCTTTCTGGGCAAGGATCTTTGCGCCGGCGCGAAAGGACAGGGGATTAAAAGCGCTGCGAGGCAATAAGGTTGCTCAGCGGAAAGTGTTAATGCAGGGCCTGCGAAGCGGAAAACCTTCTTGGGACATTCTTCAGCTACCGATTGTTTTGACTACAATTCAGAGAGCATCGAAGGAGTCGGATTCACTCTTTAAGATGTTGGCTCCTCAGTATGCGGAGTCGCGGCTAGCGGTTAGAAATTACATCGCGGGTCTTGAGTACTTTCAGGGTCGGGAAATACGGAGTCTTTCTCCTAGAGAAGGCTTGCTTTATCTGAAGCGAATAGACCGCGATGTGACTGAATCTCTAATCAGGGACAAGGTTGGTCGCGATATCTTTAATGTCTGGAGAAACATTTCCCTCGAAACTCTTCTCATTACTAGCGGTGCTCTCGATTACCGAGATTCCCTTGCTCCTCCATTCGTCGCCGATATTATTGTGACCGAAGTTTCTATTCGGGAGGAGGATACAAAGAGAATGCGAATTGTCCGTCGCAAATTGCGTTGGGATTTGACGATAAGCGGTTTTGTAGAATCTTCCGCAGCAACACAAATTGAGCTCTTAGGCCCGGGTCACCTCAGAAAAATTAAAAGCTTACCCTCGTCTAAGGATGGGCGGTGGAGGTCCTTTTACTTTTCAACTAGCGGCTCTCCTTACGGTCAATTCATTCTTCGCACCTCTGATGATGAGGGAGGTTTTTTTGAGAAGAATTATAACTTCATTAAAATGGGATTGCGTTATCGAAATAGACAAACAGGGGAATACGCTATTCCTTTGATTAATACAAATGAAAAGGATAGGCCCATAGATCGATTACTGGACCGTCTATTTTTTGTCGGAACTACCAGAGCTTCGAATCCAGAGGCCTCAGCGGCGTACCTATCAGGGGGTAAATCCGCCCTTTTCGGGGCTCAGGTTCCTGCTGATACAGTTCCATTTTAGGGGCTTTTTAAATACTGCGTTCGATCTATACCCATCCCTATTCCGAGAATTATACGATTTTTGAGAGTCTATTATCCCTACCTTTAACACTCCTTTCAAACTTAGCTGATTAGCTAATAAATTTTTCCGAACCCCTTGAATCGTATCTTACGTCTAACTTTTGGGGACGGGGTTGCGGTTTTGAGTAGGCCGTTAAAGTTAGCGGTGAAAGCTGGCTCCCTCCTCATACGTTATTTTAATCGTACCGGTTTAGATATTGCCGAAGACACACCTATGACGGACTCCATGGGAAGGGACTAAGTTTCTAGATTTGAAACAGCTGGTCGAGAGCACTGATCTGAAGGGAGATATCGCATGACAACAAAAACACCACTTCGGGTCCTTATACAGAACCGACCCGGAACCTTCTCTCAGAGAGGTGGAGACACAGTTCAAATAGAGCGTTTAAGCGCAGGCCTGCTGTCTAGAGGATGCGAAGTTACGGTGGATGTTACCGGAACAATCGACCCAAAGGGCTTTAATCTAGTTCACCTCTATAACCTAGCGACAACAGAGTTCACAGAACGACTTGCAAAAAGAGCTCACCAAGCGGGTGTACCTTACGTTGTAACAACGCTCTATGAGGATGTTCCCGAGTTTCATAATCAATCACATCTAGTCGCTCAGTACCTTGTCGACTATGTACGCTCCGGGCAGGACAAGAACTGGTGGGAAACAACTATATTAGATCTCTCAAAAGCAACTCGTGCCCCACGTTTTGCTGCTGATTGGATCGTTTCGCACGCTTCTGGATTGTTTCCGAATGGTCCCTCTGAGGCCGCTTCGATTGAGAGAGATTTCCCAGATGCTCGCCATATTTACGACATCCCTCTCGGGCACGAGGTGGGAGCGATGGTTGGCCCAGAGCTATTCGTTCAAGAGTACGGAGTTAAAGATTTTGTTCTATCAGTGGGAAGATTCGAAACCCGAAAGAATCAGCTGATGCTCCTGAAGGCTCTTGAGGATTCAGATTTGACGGTTGTTCTTGCAAGTGGAGGTTTTACCTATCAACCGGAATATGATGCAGCGGTTCGTGGTTTTAAGCGCCGCGGAAAAACGATCATCGTTGAGCAGATAACGGCAGAAATGCTCTCTTCTGCGTACGCTGCATGTAGAGTACATGCACTTCCAAGCTGGTTCGAATTACCTGGTCATGTTTCTCTTGAAGCAGCCGCTCACGGAAAAAATATCGTTATTACGAGCTCAGGAACCCAGCTCGATTATTTTGGACGAAAAGCATTTTACTGTCAGCCTTGGGACCCAGAATCAGTACTAGAGGCGGTAATGGAGGCCTTTGAGTCTCCGTTCAGTCCAGGGCTTGTCGATGTGGCAATGAGCTATTCTTGGGAAAAAACAGTGGAAAAAACGCTTCAAGCATATCAAGACGTTGTTACAAGAGAGGGTGTAAAGAGCGCCGCAATTTCTGAATCTAACGAGCTGGACGTTTTGATCGATCGGGGTCAAACAGCCATTCGTCAGGGTGAATTTGCTGTGGCTGAGCAGCTACTTGACCAAGCTGCGGCGATGTCACCAACATCAATCAGGGTGATGAAGGGTCAGGGGGCGCTCTTCATGGCGACTGGTCGGACAAAGGAAGCTGCAACTGTACTCGAGCGAGCGCTCATCGAAGCGACGAGCGATAGTAGTCTAGTCGCTGCATTTCGGGCATGTGTCGCTCAGGAAGATATAACTTCGTCAATTCCGAATGGAGCGGCTCTTTCGTCACAAAAATCAACTACCGATATATCAATTGATCGAAAAATTCAAACTAGTGCGGCAATGCCATCCGAAAAGTTATCCTCCAGTATTATTGGCTCAAATACATCGATGAGAGTGGGCACTTCAGCGTTAGCTTCGTCTGATATAGTTGGCTTATTGGCTGAGGCAGAATCAGCTTCGATAGGCGGATTCTTCGACAAGGCTCACGAAATACTCGACAGAGTTCTTTCGATGGATCCACGACATCTTCGTGCTCTTCGTTCAAAAGCGACAACGCTTCTCGCGCAGCAGAGGTCATTAGAAGCGATTCCTTACTTTGATCTGGTGCTAACTCAGGACCCGCAGGATGCTCGAGCACTCACTGGTCTTGGAATGAGTCGAGTAGCGCTAAAGCAGCACGATGTCGCATATCCGCTCCTAGTTAAGGCACTCTCGATTGAACCACATCAATTGGTTGCGATGATAAATTTAGTGGAATGTTCCTACGTGCTCGGCCGTTTCGACGACCTGACAACAGCTCTGGAAAAACATCTCGCAGTTAACACTAACGATAAAGAGATGCGTTACTGCTTCGCTGCAGCGCTATATAAGGGTGGAAGAAAAGCAGATGCTCAACGGGAGCTTACACGGGTACTGAAAGAAGACCCCAATCACAGAGGTGCTCAGGAACTTGTTGCCGCGATGAGGAATGACGGGGATCTATCAGTAGACGCTCCTCCTGCGAAAAAGGACCTTGATAGTCGAATCGGAGAGCTTGAAGGCCTCAAGCGACGTCAGCAGTATACCACGGTACTTCAGAGGTGCGATGAGCTTCTTCATTACTCAATGCCTGATCGGTCGCTGCGTGAAAAAATAATGATTCTTAAAGCAGAGAGCCATGCTCTCGCTGGAGAGGAGGAAAATGCGAAAAAGGTCTATTCCAGTGTGCTCGAATCTAATCCTCAGTCGAGCAGGGCGCTGAGTGGGCAGGGTGCACTCGCTGCGTTTAGAAGTGGTTGGGATAAAGCTGAGCAGCTCTTTAGTGAAGCTCGTGACCTTGATGAGTCGAACGACGCAGCGTGGGCGGGGCTTGGTCTGTGTGCACGAAATAGCTCTGACCTGGAAAAGGCTTGGGTTTACTTTGAACGCTCTCTATCGATTAATCGTGAAAATCTAGGTGCTCTCTACGCAGCGATTGATGTCGGGTATCACCTTCACAAGCTCGATAGTACCGAGCAGCTGATCAAGAATTATCTTGAGCTACACTCTTCGGATCTTGAGATGCAGTATGCCCTTGGTGAATGCTTAATCGCGCAGGGTAAGGGATCTGAAGCTGAGAACTGCTTGATGGCGATCGGAACCGTAGAACCCCGTGGGGAACGGTATAGGCAGCTCTCGGTAAAAATAGCTGAGCTTAAGGTAAGTGCTGATGCCCGTCGATAAGGTGGCGGTACTATAATGAACCTACTTCTAATAAACCAATATTGGTTCGCCTCCGAATGGCGTGAGGCGGGCCATAAGGTTCTTTCGGTCGGTCGGTATCCCTACCTTGATGTTGAGATACCTCACGGGGTATCCAGTATTCACGAGATCCTATCCGAGTACTGCGGAGGTTTCCAGCCGGATCGGATCGTGATATTCGATGATAGTTCACCCCTTACGATATTCGGGCTTGACGAGCTCGATGTCCCCCAATTTTTCTACTCTGTTGATACCCACCATCACTACGAACGCCATCGTGAGTTTATCGGTGCAGTTGACGAAGTGTGGACTGCGCAGTCTGATTATATCGAATATCTTGAAGGGCTTGGGGGAAAAGTTGCTTGGATGCCTTTGTGGGCCTCGGTTCAGTATGAGGGTTCAACTCATAAAGAGATTGATGCATGTTTTGTAGGTACCCTAAATCGTTCTCTCAACCCAAAAAGAGTTGAATTTTTCAACCGATTAAAGAGCCGCTCTCCGATTACCGTAACCACCGGCTCATTCCAGACTATTTTCCCGACTGCGCGGATGATAGTTAATCAAACGGTTAAACAAGACCTCAACTTTCGGGTTTTCGAGGCGATGATGTCAGGCTCGCTTCTTATTACAGAGAGAATAGGTAACGGACTTTTCCAACTCTTTTCAGATTCTGTTCATCTTGTGACCTACGGACCTGATGATGACATCGAGGCAGCTGACAAGATAGCGTACTACATCGATCACAAAGAGGAGGCCAGGCAGATTGGAGAGGCGGGCCGTGAAGAGATTATGCGGGCTCATCTTCCTCATCACCGAGCGCAAACTCTGATGTCAACTATCTCTTCGTTAACCCGTAATCGGACAGGAAATCGCCATCTCAGTATGATGACCAATCACATCTTCCTAGCTATCGGAAGACGTGAGTTACCCTCAACAGTGTTACGGCTAGAAGCACTCGCGGCTGGGGCTATTGCATTAGAGAGAGCAATGTTAAGTGGTGAAAATATTACTCTACCACAAGCTACCCTTGCTGCGATTGGATGTCTCGAATATGACGAGCTTCAGGGTTCTACGATAGGGTATCGGCTCCTTAATAAAGCAGCAGAGGTGTGGAGGGATTGTCCGATTCTTCAGTTGGTCCATATATGGCAGCTCAGCCGAGCGGGGCACACGCAAGATGCTCTACGATTTGCTGAAAGCACTTTCGGCGGAAAGACCGAAGATGTGTGTGCGCAGGCGTGCGAGGTTACTGATATGATTCTCCAGATGTACGGCGGCCATGGTGTAGTGCGCTAGCAGGATGGAAATTTATGATATCACTCACGAAGGATACGTGTGGTCGAGACACGCTTGCTAACTCCGAATCGCCCATCACTCTTGCCGTCGATACGCGCCTTTTTCGTTATGCGGAGCTCTCGGAGCGAGGAATTGGTCACTACGTTTTGCCTCACCTTCGGGCGATCCTTGAATCTGGATTAAATCTTCGAACTACATTTCTGATCGATAATCGGGATAGTATTCCAGAGATCGTTGGAGAGCTTGCTTCTGAGTTTCATTGCCGTCTCGTGACAATTGATGAGGCTCAGCCAGAGCAATTTGATATCGCGCATCTTCCTGATCTTGTCACATTGTTGCCGGGATATGATTCGCCTCTCCGTTGCCGACCTCCAGCTACGATTACGACAGGTATATTTTACGATCTTATTCCCCTCAAAGTTCCCGATCAACATATCGATCGGTGGGATCCTCGATCTTGCGAGATGTATAGAAACCGTCTTGCGCAGGTAGCAGCTCATCGCTGTCATCTCTTCAGTATCTCTGAGTGCACGAAAAGAGATGTCGTAACTTTTCTTGGGGTTCATCCCGATACGGTAACCACTATTTTTGCCGGTCGCAATTTTAGCGATTTTCCTTCCTCCACCTTCACCGATCGATCTACATTGGACGTTGTTTCCCAGCGCTTTCGAATAACTGGACCTTTTTTTCTTATCGTTGGAGCAATTGAAAAACACAAAAATTTCCCGCTCGCACTCGAAGCATTTTCAATTGTTCGTCAGCAACGTCGGTGTCAGCTCGTTATCGTTGGAAGTTTCAATGATCCGTTTAAGGAAGCATATCGAGACCTCTGCCAAAAACAGGGCATAAGCGATGTTATCTTTACGGGCTTTCTCGATAAAGGCGAATTAACGAGCCTCTACAGCTCAGCGACAGCTGTCCTTGTACCATCGCTATACGAGGGGTTTGGCTTTCCCGCTTTAGAGGCTATGGAGCGCGGTAGCCCTATCATTGCAAGCAATGCGGCATCACTTCCCGAGGTGGTCGGTGATGCAGGTATCCTTCTTTCGCCGCATGAGCCAGCAGCGTGGGCTGAATCAATGCGTCACCTTATTGATTATCCCGAAATATGTGCGGCACATCGAGCGCGTGGATTCGCTCAGGCGCAGCGGTTCTCCTGGAGGCAAAATGCATCAATGGTGATCGCAACTTGGCAAAGATTGTTGTCCGAAGAGCGAGGAGATCGGCGCAGAGCACATGAAATTTCTTCGATTCCGCTAACGCCCCCCAATTAATGAATTCGCGTGGTCCTTTACCAGAAAATTAAGGTTATTTTTGTGGGTAAATTCATCACGAATCATTAGCACTCTAGGTGCAATATTAATTTGAGCCTTTTCTCAGCTGCTCATATACCGATTCGCGACGGTCTCGGAGAGCGGGGAATGTTTTTCGCCATTCAATTACTGATTGTTGTTGTATATCCAACGTTGTAAATGTTGCTTTATCTTGGATCAGCGCAAGCTCGGTGCCATCTGGAGCAAAGAGCGACGAGTCTCCGGTGTACCCAAGTCCACCCCCAAAACCAACCCGATTCACCCCAGCAATAAAACTCTGAGTTTCAGTCGCGCGTGCACGAAGAAGGGTTAGCCAGTGTTCACGACGGGATGATGGCCAATTGGCGACTACTATGAAAATGTCAGTTTCGTGCGCCCGGGTAAGAAAAATATCTGCAAATCGCAGGTCGTAACAGATGCAGACGGTGCACCTGAGCGATTCTCCGGTTGCGGATAAGAGAGTTGTTGTTGAAATAGTTGAGCCTGGCGAATATTCTCGGTGCTCATCTCCGTAAGAAAAAAGGTGAATCTTCCGATATTCGCTTACTACACCAGCAGGTGAAAAAGTCACAGCGGTATTATAGAGAGCACCATCAGAGGTTACTTCGGGGATTGAAGCAATCGTATATACCGAATGTGTGCTGGCAATTCGACTTAAGAAACTTCGGCCCTCCTGCTCGCTTTGTACCGCTAAAGATCCAGTGGGAGAGGAAAATCCCGAGGTGAACATTTCAGGAAACACAAGTATTTCCGCGCCTGTGGATATTGCGTCTTCTGCGAGCTTTTCACACCGAATTACGTTCTCGGCGGGATCGTTCCATGCGATATCTGTTTGAATGAGAGCTATTTTCATGTTGCCGCCATGCTTGATGTGAAAATTGAGCGTGATACTATAGGCTTGGTGGAGATTTCGCAAATTCTTCATCCACGGATCGATCAGTTTTTAGTAGAATAAATTGGCTGGTTATCGTGGATGACTTCCCGAAAATAAAGTCCAACTTAATTAGTTGGCCCTGAATAACCCCTCCATGGTTTTTTCAGGGCGGCTCCAAGCACACAAAATCGCTTTTAGCGCGATTCTGTGTGCGTCGCCCAAACGTCTATCGACGTTTGCCGGACCCTTCCTGGTCCGGAGTGCTCCCTGAAATTGCAACTTTATGAGCATAGCTGCTGAAAAGTTGCAATTTCTTGCTTTTAAAAATCGTATTTTTAAAAGCAAGATTTGGTACTTATACTCTTTTTCAGGGAGCACTAATTATTTTCGCAGTGATCAGGATCCATCCCTTATTGGGTGGATTACGTTAAAAAGAAGTTCGGTTAGAGCACGGTGTACATATGAATGTTCAGAAACTTTTTGCGCAGCGGATTGGTGGAGAGGAATTTGGAAAGGTTCAGCAAACCTTTAAATTCACCCTCATCAACAACGCTAAGTTAGAGTTCATCGCGAGGAACCCTGGGACAAAGGTAATAGATATGGGGGTAGGGGAGCCCGAGGAGATTCCAGATGTAGGGATCATCGATCGACTCTATCGGGAAGCGAAAGTAAAGGAAAATCGCATTTACCCATGCAATGGTATTCTCCCTTTTGCCGAGGCAGCGGCAAGATATCTGAAGCGGGACTTCGATATAACGGTCGATCCTAAGACCGAAGTTATGCACTGTGTTGGAACAAAAACAGCACTTGCTCAAATTCCAATCGCTTTTGTCGATCCAGGAGATACAGTAATCACGACAACTCCCGGTTATCCCGTTCTTCCACGGGTAGCATCTTGGCTGGGTGCTCGCATCGTTGAGGTTCCGCTCGAGGAGCGGCTTGGCTTTGTACCTGACCTTGTTCAGCTCGAAGAAACGGTGCAAAAACATCGACCGAAAATGCTTCTCTTAAATTATCCAAACAACCCAACGGGTGGTGTTGCATCAAGAAGTTTCTTTGAAAAAGTTGTCGAACTTGCCCATAAGTATTGTTTCTTGATTGTGCAGGATGCGGCTTACGCTGATTTTGTATTTGAGGGAGGTTTTGCCTCTCCACTTCAGGTTGATGGCGGGAAAGATGTTTCTCTTGAGATGTACTCACTCTCTAAGAGTTACAACATGCAGGGGTATCGATTGGGCTTTGTCGCGGGGGGTGCTCCCCTCATGAAGGCGTTTTCGCTCGTAAAGGACAACACTGATAATGGTCAATTTATCGCGATTCAGAAGGCGGGTATTTTTGCTCTTGATGAGAGCAAAAATTTCGTATCGGCAAATCGCGAAAAATATCTCCGGAGAATGAATAGAGCGAGTGAAATCTTAAGAAAGGCTGGTTTCGATGCGCACACCTCGCCAGGAACGTTTTATCTATATGTAAAGGTTCCGGAACAGTTTCGGGGGGGGTCGATCACTTCTGCACAACAGATGGCTGATATCCTGGTTTCACGGTATGGACTTATTACGGTTCCGTGGGATGAGGTCGGTCCGTTTCTCAGATTCTCAATGACATTTGAGATAGGAACAGCTGATTTTGCGAATGAAGAAGAGGTCTTTGATGCGTTGGAACAGCGACTTATAAATGATCGGCTCGACTAAGCTGCATTGAAAGTATGAAAAGATGGACCGAGGCAAGCACTCTGCCTCGGAATCTCTCGCCTGTTCAAAATTATCCTGTTCAACACCAGCCTAATCAACGCTAAACGTGTCGCCTTGAGTCATTGCAGGAGCGGTCGTTCTAAGGGCGTTGAGTATAGAGAGAAGATCTATTCCCTCCTGAACACACGCTCCGATAACAGGTGGAAGGAAACCAGCGGCGGCAGCGCCCATTCCGATAATACTAAGCGCAATTCCGCCTAATCCGGTTTGAAGCGCGATTTTTCGCACGCGGCGGGAAAGATGAAGAAACGCGTCGACCCGTTCGAGCGAGGGTTCGAGAATGATAACATCCGCACTCTCGCCAATGATGTCGCTCTTTGTGCCAAGTCCGATTCCGACCGTTGCCGCCTGGAGTGACGGGGCATCATTGATTCCATCACCAATAAATATTGTGTGCTCTTTGGCCATTACTTCCTGAAGCGTTGAGAGCTTTTCCTCGGGGGATAGGCCGCCTCGAGCGTTTGTTATGCCAACCTGTGAGGCCAAATATTGAGCCTCTGTATCCCGATCGCCAGAGAGCATCATGACGTTTCTAATTCCGTGATGAGCGGCAAGATGTTCCACAAAGGGGCGACTCTCGCGGCGAGGAATATCACGAAACGTTAATAGTGCAGCTGGAGCCCCATTAACTATTACGCTACACGAAGGACCCTGAGGCTGCTCAGAAACTGCAGCCCCCGCCGCTGCCAAGAGAGACCATTGACCTATCTCGATTGTGTGGCCATCAATAGTAGCTACCAGTCCTCTACCTGGCTGCTCCTCAACGGTAGTGACATTCTGTGGCGCACATCCTTTCAGCTCTGCGTAGGCGACGATAGCGGTTGCGAGTGGGTGCTTTGAGTATCGCTCAGCTGATAAAAGCAGCGGAAGAAGTTCGTTTTCATTCCAACCACCAAAAAGCTTGAGGGATGTGACCTGTGGCTTACCTATGGTAAGAGTCCCAGTTTTATCCAGAATCATCGCGGAACATGTGGAGGCAGCCTCAAGGGATGCAGGATCTCGAATAATTATTCCTTTTCTAGCCGCAGATGATATCGCTCCAATAATTGCAACTGGAATCCCTATAATGAGCGGGCAGGGAGTAGCAACAACGAGCACTGAAAGAAAACGGGTTGGATCTCCTGAAAGGCTCCAGGCAAGAATTGCAACAATAAGTCCAAATGGTGTGTACCAACTTGCAATTGAGTCAGCGATGCGTCGCATACGCACCCGCTT
>JBIJBT010000005.1:0-57098 GCA_044345055.1 Bdellovibrionota bacterium | reverse complement strand
ACGAGCGTTGAGCGAGTCGAGCCACCCAAATCACCACTGCGTTTCATGCTTTTTATGTCTTTCAAATGACTCCTTTAAAAATGTGGGCTGAATAGTTACTAAAACTTTATCATCTTCTCAAAATTCCGATCTTTTTGAAGGTCTGGAATACTAAGAATTAGAGGGAGTAGTAAGACATGGAGGAAGATCTCCCGTCCCAGCCTGAACTCTCCTTAGAAAAACAGAATGGCCCGATTCGCTCGAACCTTCAGCGTACACACGACACCACTCATCCGTAGCAAGTAAGATGGAGGTTAAGGGGCTTTGGTTACGCCAAATTATACTAGCCGGTCGAACCTTATCTAGGTATCGATGCCAATGCACATCACCGTTGAGGGCTGTCTGGTTTAAAACCATAACCTCAGCATCATTGACATTCGTTCTTCCATCAATATTCACTCGATCTTCTGCCGACAACTCCCCCGACTCATTGCTCAACCGATACATTAGATACCCTCCATCGCCGAAGGTGTTCATGAATGGTCGCGGCAGTTGATGCTCGATCATAAAATCTAGTGCACCCTGCGGAACGTTTTTTCCCACGATGGTGTCACTCACCATAAGAGAGTGAACCTTTATGACAGTCAAACTGAGCAGGAGAAACGAAAGGCCTCCACCCGAGCAATGGATTACCACTCTCCTTAGCCGCTCAAATCCCTCAACTAGATTCGCAGCAGGACCCAAAAGATCATCTTTTCGCAGAGTATACCACGCGACTCCGAGGGCATAGCCGGTGGAGACCAGCGCAAAAGGCAAAAACTTCACAACAGCAAGCCCCACGAGGGTAAATATGCCGACCAAGACCAACAAAGGAGCGGGTACGGCTCGGGGAGAGATATGGAGAAATCCGAGCAAGAGAGCTACTAAAATTCCCAGAATTCCGACTGGATAATCGAGAATCGTGCCAGCACCAAATTCGGCAATCGAACGAAGCGCTATCGGATGGTCTGCTTTGGAGAAAAACACAATCCATTCATATCCGAAGTGCGGTGTGCAACACGTTGCAAAAAGAGCAACTGCAAGAGGCAAGATCCAACGTTTGTGTTCTTTGATAGAAAAGAGAGAGACGACAATAGTTCCGATAGCGAGGATCGTTGTAATGTGAAGATTTGCCCAACATCCCGAAATAATGGCGAGACTTAACAGTCTTCCGCGAGAGATCCCCTCATTTCGAATCTGAAAGCAAACGACCAAAAGAAGGGCAAATAGAAGCCAAACTATAGATTGAGGCCGCAGGGTATATTGCGCTACAAATCCTGATGTAACCATGGCACCAATAATAGCACCAAAGAAGGCATCTTTAGCAGCTTGAGAGATACACCATCCCATCGTAAGCGCGAGTATACCAACCAAAACAATCTGTCCTACGAGTACGGCACGTAATCCTCCGACCCGTTCCAATCCCGCTACAAGGATTTCAAAGCTCCACGAATAGGGAACAAACTGATGGCCGTATCCGAAACGATTCCATAACTCGACGGTCGGCAGAGCATCGTGACCGAGAATCCAACGACCAATCGTGAGATGCCACCAAAGGTCTGGATCAACGAGCGGTGTTGTAATCGATAAACCAACGACCAACAAAAAAAAGACCCACTCTATTGCTCGCATTTTCTGATCTCACCAATTCCGAAATATTTTCGCAGTGCTTCCATATTCAACGCTAATCTACTGAGCAGTGATAGCCTGCCTCATTTAAAGACCGAACTATGCGGGGTAGAGGCTCGGAGCGTTCCGGTGTAAAAATCTCTCCTAAGATTCGCTGGTGAGAATCCACATAGTGAGATGCTACTTTAAGCCTCTCAGCATCGGGTAACACTGGGGGTTCACCTTCTCCCTGATACCCTCTCTCCAACAACCAACGCCTTACTGGCTCTTTATCAATCATAACAGGGGCGCGCCCCTCTTTACGACACGACTCATAGGAAGCCATCTCCCAATATCGCGATGAATCGAGGGTGTGAACTTCATCAATCAAGATTATCTGATCACCGATTCGTCCAAATTCGTACTTGGTATCTGCCAGAAGAAGACCCTGCGACTTTGCGTGTCGTTGCCCCTCTGAGAAGAGCTCAAGCGCCATATCAGCAATTAAGCCCCACTCGGCACCACTAACGAATCCTGAGCGACTAATATCTTCAACTGAAACCGGGGCGTCATGAGCGCCAACAGCTGCTTTTGTTGATGGAGTAATAACTGGTTGGGGCAGTTCATCGAATTCATTGAGCCCCTCAGGAAGGCAAAGGCCTGGAACAGAAACTCCAGATCGATAAGCCCGCCACGCACTCCCCGCCAGATATCCCCTAACAACGACCTCAAAAGGAATGACCTCAGCACTCTTGACCGCCATAACTGACGGATCAACAAGCTCTATGAAATGTGTTGGAATTTGGCCCTTTATTCGTTCGAACCAAAACCGCGACAGGCTCGTTAAAACCTGCCCTTTAAACGGTATAGTGCTAATGATACGGTCAAAACAGCTAAGTCTATCAGTTGCAACGAGCAATCTCGTCGAGCCACTGACAAAGCACTCACGCACTTTTCCTGAATAATGTTGATCGAATCCGCTCAGAGAGCATCGATCCAATGCCAATAAGAAATCATCGTGCGAAATAGAGTGCATAGCCTAAACCTTTTTTGATTTTTCCGGTTTAAAGGGATTTCAATATAGTAGTAAAAATTACTTCGCTCCGCGATTATTGCGGCTTTTTTTTCGATTAGCTTTCTTGCCTTTTGCTAATTCAGCGACAGCCCAAGCTGCGTTCTCTCTTGCTGCGACCCGCGCAAGCTCCGGGAGCTCTTTCCGTGATGCAACCGTTTTCCAAAGAGCGATAGCTCGATGTTGAGGCGTAAGTCCTGGTGTTGATATTCCAGAGAGCCATAGCGCAACACCATAATCGGTTCGAAGCGCCGCCTCCAGCTCAGGGTCGCCGTGAAAAGAACCTGATGACAGAGCACGAGACAATTGTCGAAGTGCGCATGAAACATAAACCATCTGGAGATGCTCTCCGCGCACGGCTCGTTTTAATCGGCGCTCCGCCGCCAACAAAAGCGGGATTCCCTGATGAATACGAGAGGTCCATTTTCCACCGAGCTTGGATGCATCGATAAGCGCAAGATCACCCTCTTCGCTTTCTGTCATCATGCCATCAGCAAGAAGAGTTAAAAATTGAGCCGTTGCACCTATTTGATCGACCTCCATCCCGAAAGGTACGCCTCCGCCCCAAAGCCTGAGGGGAGGAATAAATGGGACCAACAACGGATGTGCGACACTCGTTAACAGCGTTGGTTGAGCTGGTGGCATCGAAACACGCAGCCATCGCTCCGTTCCCGCAACACGGAAGAACGGGGGTGTACCCGTATTATTATCAGAACCAGTTCTGTTGCGAAGTGAAAACCTAAATTTCTTATCGCCCCTTAAATCATTCTGCTGCCATTGATTACTCAATTGCTCGGCAAATCGCGCTGTTGTTGAGCCAATACTATCCCCATCAAAACGCTCAACAACTACCGCCGGAGGATATATCAAATCAACAAGATCATTAATCAACGAAATGGCTCCTATACCGCTCAAGACAACGATAGAACCAATCATAATCCAACGAGGGCAAGCGACTGGACTAGATCGACCGAGTCTCAATCGAGATGTAACAAATAACAGCGGAATTATGAGCCAATAATGAGCTTGTCCCGACCGAAATGATTCAGAAAAAATGCTTCGACCGAGCAGCATCCCGAGCATTAGGAGGAATAGGTAGATTGCTGGAAGCGAAAGCCTCCCTATATCACCCTTCATCGTCATCCTCGCCGTCGCCAAAAAAACCCTCCAGCATCATGACGAGATCAAAGTTTACCTGTGGGTCCAACATCGCGTAAAAATCACGTTTCAGTATTTTAACATACTTAACACCCGCTTGTTCTAGGAGTGTCGGTAAAACGCGCTGACGTTCCTCCTCAATTGGATCTACCACCTGATGAAACTCAGCCGCAAACTCAAAAACAAGTTTAGGGATATCATCGGCATCAACAACAGTAAAAAGACAGCTCTCTCTGGCGGCCCATCGAGATAACTCTACAGAGTCAGCGAACCCTCCCTGCAGCACATCGGGAACTACCGAAACGTGTCCCCCGCAAACTGCTAGTGCGCTCATGCGACAAACAACCTGGTCTCGGCCGAAGAGATTCGTCAACATCCGAAGTAACTGCGCCTCTTCTAGCTCCATTATCATCAGCCTGCCCCGATTAATTCGAACATACCGCGCTCCCTTTCTTCACCCATCGATCATTAGTGACGGCGCGATGTACTACCTGTTCTCGCAAATAGTTTAATGCTACTCCACCAATCAAACTTTAACACCCCTCCCCCTCGCCGAGCGGTTGTCGTATTCACACTATATGATAACCTAGCCGTGTTATGACGAACCGTCCTCTTACCATATATCCTGATCCTATTTTACTTCGGAGATGCCCCGAAGTAACCGATTTTTCGGCCGATTTATTGAAGCTCATCGAGGATATGCTAGAAACGATGTACTTTGAAGATGGCATCGGTCTTGCTGCCCCTCAGATTGGTGTTTCGCTCCGGGTGCTTGTTGCAGATATTTCAAAAAACCGCGACGAACCACTTGCTATAGTGAATCCGGTCGTATCCGAGCAAAGTGGCTCAATCGAATTTGAGGAGGGCTGCCTGAGTATTCCGGGATATCGCGCGAAGGTGAGTCGCTTTGACAGCGTTAGGGTTGATGGTTTTGGTGCTACTGGATTGCCCGTATCGATCGAGGCCACAGGACTGCAGGCGGTTTGTCTGCAACATGAGATAGATCACCTCGATGGAATACTTTTTGTCGATAGGCTGAGTCAGCTAAAACGAGATATGTTTCGTCGTTGGTGGAAAAAAAATCGGCCTCAATGACCCGGCATGTTTAAAGAGAAATCGTCAGCGAGCAGCTCCTTATGAACGTTTCGACTGTATGAATAATTCGATCGTATGAATGATTCGAACGTGCGGGGAGATTCTAATAGATTTCGGGTGGGATTTCTTGGGACGCCAATCTTTGCAGACCGCATCCTACACAAACTCGTCACCATGCCACACATTGAGGTGGCTTGGGTAATCTCGCAGCCGGACCGACCCTCTGGACGTGGAAAACGGCTGAGCCCTCCTCCAGTTGCAAAAACAGCTCTTGATTTGGGGATTCCGCTTTTACAGCCCACCTCGATTAAACGCGAGGGGGAAGCGGTCGAAACATTTATCAAGGAAAACGGCCCCGTCACCGGAGCTGTGGTTGTCGCGTATGGAGGACTGCTACCTCCCTCTTTTCTTCACCTTCTCCACGATCGATGCATCAATGTTCATGCCTCTCTACTTCCCCGCTGGCGAGGCGCAGCGCCAATACATCGTGCGGTTTTAGCAGGAGACAGCGAAACGGGAATCTGTCTCATGAAAATGGAGGAAGGGCTCGATACCGGGCCAGTATTTTCATCGTCCCCTTTAATAATTGAACCACATGAAACAACCGGGTCTCTTCACGATCGTCTCTGCGATTTGGCTTGTCGAGCCATCGAAACAGATCTTGTAGCTATTCTCTCCGGTGAGCGAGAGGCTTGCCCTCAAAGTGAAGCTGGTGCAACCTATGCCAATAAAATTGCAGGTTCAGAGTGTGAAATTTCGTGGGATGAATCGGCTTCAGCAATAGAACGAAAGGTTTTGGGTATGTCTCCATTTCCGGGTGCATTTACCTGGTTTAGTGGAGGGCGTTTGCGTATTTTGGATGCGGTAACGAGCGACTCTCCAACTCCAAATTGCGCAACGCCGGGTGAGGTCCTTGTGATTGATGGGGCCGATGCGGGGCTCATCGCGACAGGGCGTGGCACTATTGCCCTTCGTACCGTTCAAAGAGAAGGCCGCCAACCGGTGTCAATTTCTGACTTTCTGCGGGGACGCTCCCTCCAGAAAGGCGAAATACTGGGGAAAAAGCCCGATTCGAGTGATTAAATCGAGTATTTGGTCGGGCACGCCGACGACTCCTTTCTGCGCCAAAACTACTAAACGCCAATCCGTATCGTACCTAATTTAGATTGCGACCATGGCACACATTGCTCCCTCTCTGCTTGCGGCTCCACTAGGAAATCTTCATCGCGACCTTTCTGCGTTAGTTGATGCTGGAGCTCGCTGCATACATGTAGACGTCATGGATGGTCAATTTGTTCCTCCGATTTCATTTGGTGCCGATATGGTCACATTTGCGAAATCAATTCCGGGGACATTTGTTGAGGCCCATCTTATGACGATTCAACCCGAGCATCTGATTGATAGCTTTGCGAAAGCCGGAGCAGATCGGATCATCGTTCATCAAGAGGTATCACCACATCTGCATCGAGTGCTCGGTCGCATCAAGGAGCTTGGTATTTCATCTGGGGTCGCTATCAATCCCGCAACACCATTATCGGCGATTACCGAGGTTCTTGAACTTGCTGATCTTGTTTTGATAATGACTGTAAATCCGGGATGGGGAGGGCAGCCTTTTATTCCGTCGTGCCTCCAAAAAATTTCTAATCTTACCTCTATTATTCGAGAGCGTGGATCTTCAACCATTATCGAGGTTGATGGCGGGATAAACGATGAAACAATCGCTCCGTGCGTAAAAGCGGGAGCTTCGCTACTAGTTGCTGGCTCCGCGCTTTTTCGAGGAAACGACCTCAAAGCTTCTTATTCAAAGCTTCAAAAACGGGCGCTCGAAACGTCCGCCACCGTTTAATTCGTCATATCACCATTAGAAGCGATATGTTGACCTTCGTCATCTTCATCATCTCATATTGCATCGGGAGCATACCTGTTGGCCGACTCGTGGCTAGATCGCGGGGTATCGATATTGAAAATATCGGTAGTGGCAATGTCGGAGCAACCAACGTCGCCCGGAGCCTCGGAAAAAAAGCGGGGCTTTTCACCCTTTTCGGTGATATCGCGAAGGGGGTGCTCACGACTTGGCTTGGATTTTGGTTTTTCGCAGATCCGTTCGGGGCGGCGTTAACAGGAATGCTCGCGGTATTCGGTCACTGCTTTAGCATTCCCGGTGTCTCAAAAGGGGGAAAAGGAGTCGCCACGAGCATCGGCGTTATTGCAGTACTCTCTCCTCTGCTTGCCACAATAGCTATTGGTGTATTTATCGCATCATTTATTGGAACTCGTATCGTCTCGGTTTCCTCAATGGCTGCGGCACTTTCGGTCATTTTAGCGTTGCTCGCCATCCCTGCCGCTGAACCCTTGAGGTGGCCCCTGATGGCGGTCGCGCTCCTGGTCATCGCCCGGCATCGCCAAAATATCGGCCGTATTATTGAGGGTAAAGAGCAACGATTCTCCCTCAAAAAGACTCGTTCCTGATGACTGTCCGCGCGGATGGACATTATTATGGAGAGCGGCTCGCGTCCCGAAGTCCTTACCCTTTTATGACGACTAGCCCATCTGGGCTGAACGATGAAACGGTGCCGTTATCCCAAGACACAACTACGATATAGCCCACTTCTCGGGTTGATTCGGATGATACCGAAACCTCGGCTCGGACCTCACGCACAGTCCCATAACACCCCTCACCGCGTACACGCTTTACCCTGTCGTCCAACTTAATTAAAGATTTCGCCATTATTGCCCCCAAAAGTCGGCCACGCATGATGATAAGCGTCGCGTTGAATATGGATGTAGAGTAATCCAGAACTTAAAAAAGGTCATCTGATTTATCGTGAGATAGAACTCATCAATAGAGAAACTAAAAACATCCCCCCTACCAGAGTTCTCTTTGAGATCTCCGGACTATGCTCTAACCCAACGTAACTATTCAGCCACACGAATTAACCCATAATCCCGGGTACTTCTTGTCGCTGGCGTCACTATCTTCTTGCATCATGCTGAATTGTTAGCGCAAAAACATGACACAACTTCACATTTTGCCCTTTCCGTCGCACACCGAATCAACAGGCCGAGCATCTGAACTAAAGAGAGGAGCGAGTCGTTTCATCGGCCGTTTCCCCACCGTGGAGTGCTATAATCATGGATGAGTAGCGACTCAGCCCAAACTAGGAGAAATGTTAATGGCTAAAGAGAACGGAAAGAGCGGCTCATCTCTTGTTTGTTCGTTCTGTGGCAAAACTCAGGATGAGGTTCGTAAGCTGGTCGCCGGTCCCGGAGTCTTTATCTGCGATGAATGTGTCGATCTGTGCAACGATATTCTAACCGAAGAGATCAGGGATGAAGGATCTTCTGGAGACAAGGCGCTTGTTCCCACTCCTACAGATATCAAGAAAGAGCTCGATGAATACATTATTGGGCAAGATTACGCCAAACGGGTACTCGCAGTAGCTGTGCATAATCACTACAAACGTATTCAGAATAACAGCCTCAAACGCCAGCCCGTCGAGATTCAAAAATCAAACGTCCTTCTTATCGGGCCAACCGGTTCAGGAAAAACCTTGCTCGCACAGACTCTCGCGCGAGTTTTAAATGTTCCGTTCACGATCGCCGATGCAACGAGCTTAACAGAAGCCGGTTATGTTGGAGAGGATGTTGAAAATATCATCGTCAATCTTCTGCAGGCGTGTGACTACGACCTTGAGCGAGCTCAGCGCGGAATCGTGTATATCGATGAAATCGATAAGATAGCCCGGAAAAGTGAGACGCCTTCCGTCACAAGAGATGTATCGGGAGAGGGGGTGCAGCAAGCGCTCTTAAAAATCCTAGAAGGGACTCGTGCAAATGTTCCGCCAAAGGGAGGGCGTAAACATCCTCAACAGGAGTTTATTCAGGTCGATACCACCAATATTCTCTTTATTATCGGAGGGGCATTTGAGGGGCTCGATAAGATAGTCAAGCAGCGGATTGGGAAAAAAACCCTCGGGTTCGGACAGACGACTTCACGAATTAAAACAGAGGATACCTCGCTGCTACGTGAGCTTGAGACGGAGGATCTCGTCAGATTCGGTATGATACCGGAGTTCGTTGGCCGTATCCCGGTAATAGCTCCTCTCGATCAACTCGATCAAGCAGCGCTCGTTGAGGTGCTAACCAAGCCTAAAAATGCACTGGTCAAGCAATACAAACATCTCCTCTCTATGGATAGCGTCGAACTCACCTTTACAGCAGACGCCCTTGAGGCTGTCGCGACAAAGGCTCTAGAGCGACGCTCCGGTGCGCGAGGATTAAGAGCAATCATTGAAAAAGCGATGCTCGATGTAATGTTTGATGTTCCAAGCAGCCCTCACATAAAAGAGATTGTGATTACCCCGGGGGTAATTTTGGGCTCAGACCTACCGATAGTCGTTATGGGAGGCGAAGAACGAAAGATGATGGCCTCGTAGCGGCTGGGCGTGGAATAAGTTTTACCACGCCGGAAAGTGAAAATAGGAAGACATTTTCCGGTCGTGAGCCAGTGAAGTTTTTTCAATATCGAAAAACGACTGGCTCTATCGGATGCAACATGAATAGTGCTCCCTGAAAAACTCATTAAGGGGTTTTTCAGGGCCAACTAAACAGTCGCATCCGTGTATTGTTATCTTCCCTAACGATTTTCAATAATGACCTCGACTCGTCGGTTCCTCCTTCGGCCCTCTTCAGAGCTATTTGAAGTAATCGGTCTGTCCTTTCCGAATCCACGAGTTCTCACCCGATTACTCGAAACCCCTCGGTCGATGAGAGCATCAGCTACTGAGTGGGCACGCTGCTCGGAGAGCCGCTGATTGAACTGAGCAGTGCCGACAGAATCGGTGTGTCCCTCAATTGAAATTGTTCTCCCCGATGCGCGGGACGCAACACGAGCGATATTGCCAACTGCTTGTCGTGCTCCGCCAGTCAGATCGGCCCTGCCAAATTCAAAGAGAACATCAGGAAGATTTGCAACGATTCCGCGCTGCGTTTCTCGGACATCAAGGCCACCGGAGCGCAGCTCCTCGAGAAGGCGCCGATTCTCTGAGAGCATCTGCTCGTTCCGCGCGATCCTGTCGCCCTGCTCAGCCATCGCTTCAGAGTCACGCTGAATCTCATTCCCTATAACGCCACCCGATAGGGCTCCGAACGCCGACCCTATTGCGATACCTGCTCCGGTATTTCCAACCTGATTACCAACGATAGCCCCTAAACCAGCTCCCAGAGCACCGCCGGCAAGCGCACCCTTTTCCCGAGCATTCGGCGCTCTCATCGGACCGCTGCACCCTGCTATTAAAACAACAAATATTACCAGTGAGCGAACTGCCCAGCGATTCTTACTTCGTGATGCTAAATTTAGATATTTCATAATACGACTTCTCCGATGCTTCCAAAGCCACGATTAGAACGACTACCCGTTTTTAAGCTTCTCCATCCGTTCCTTTGCCGCTGCACTTTTCGGATCAAGAGCCAAAGCCTCCTTATATTCGAAACTCGCATCCGCAAATCGATTCAATGACCGATAGTGATCGCCAAGATGGATATGATACCGAGCATCGGCTGGACAGAGTCGCAAAGCTCTTCGATAGTGGAAAAGCTTCTCGGACGGCTCCGATACCTGAACTGATTTTTCTATCTCTTGGGCTGCTTGCGAACACTCCCCCGAGGATCTGTTACCGCTAGAATCTCCGACCAGGGACTTTGCTGGATCGGAAGCGCCCACTGTCGGAGTTGCGCTCGCGACATCTTTTGCTGCGCTATGCGGGACAGCGGTCGGCGGTACAGCCGTTGGACGAGGTTTTTCTACCGTTGGAGATGCGGGAATAGCACGCGCGCTGACGACATCCCGCTTCTGAGGAGCAGAGGATGATACCTTCTGCGTTTCTGTTGCATCCCGGCGCGCCGATGCAAGAGGCTCCTTCGAGGAAGGCGCCTGCTTTATTTTCGCTCTATCGCTCTCCTCAGTTGCCAAACCGGGAGCCTTGCGCACAGGGAGAATGACCTTTGCCGGAGCCGCTTCTTTCGAAATGGGTACCGCACTATTTTGTTTTTTTACCTCAGGCTGAATGGCCTTGCCTACTTCTACCTTATCCTTCTCTGCGACCACCCAAGAGTTTCGTCGTCCCGAGGCTGAGGAAGTGTTAAGATTTTTGCTTACTTCATTTTTGGGAGATGGAGGAGTTACATCCTCGGCCTTAACTACCTTTTTCACTGGAGCTTCTTTTGGTGAGGACTCCGGCGCTTTTACAGCTTCTCGCTGAGGCTGAGCGTTTGTAGAGCCATACTGGTCCTCTCTAGGTTGCGTCGCCAATACATCAGCCGAACGCGCATTTGCCCCGTTTCTTCTTTCAACGTAAATGGGGCGCACATCTTCAGCATCAAGGGCAAGCGCTGATAGCGACGACGAACGACTAGGCTCATCATCCGACGCCATATTTGTTCGATTTGATTGTCCAAGTGTCGGAGATTTGCGCTCTGAAAAAGAAGGCTGTTCTGTTAGCTCAAAATCACGTCCAGACTCCTGGGTTCGTAAGGCAGCTAGCTGCTCCCGCCTACGCCCAATTTCTTGGTCTCGTTCACGCATGAGGGTACGATTCGAATCAAGGTAACGCTCCTCTGCCTCGAAAGCATTGGCAACTACTGCACCAGCAACAGATCCTGCAGCACCCCCAACGATCAGACCAGTTCCAGGATCCCCCGTCTGCGCTCCAATAAGCGCTCCAAAACCTGCACCCAAAACTCCACCCGTCGCAGTTCCGAGCCCAGTTATCCTTCCTGGCTCTGTCGCACAACCCGACACCAACACAATCGCTACACAACACCCGACAATACGGCCTACTCGAACCCTCTGCGGCGCTCCTATTCGTCTCATGAAAAGCCCCCAATTATTACTCTTTGTGCAACTAAGAAGTTGCCGTAGCTGAATCGATTTGACCACCGTTTCCGCGGGAAAAAATTCAACGTGGATCATAAACGGTTAGACGCATTATTGTCGAGACTATCTACCCAACCTTCAAACTAACTTAGGTAGCCATTAAGTCTCAGCAGCAACGTGTCAGGAGGCGTGATTCCAACAGTTCTATTTAAACGCCTCCGACTCAGCGATTTATCTATGCAAACGATCGTTATTGCGCCCATGCGTTTATTCCTGCGCTATCGACGCCGTAATCGATTCAAAATAATTCCCGATGTAAAAAGGGTTAGCGCGCCGAATAGCTGTCCGCCCTGTGAATTTGGTAGCACACGTTTGGTGAACTCTGACCAGCGGGGCTGTGCACGAATCTCAGATGGACCCTCATCTTTCTCGAATGGTCGCAAACTGGGCGAAGCTTCATCATCAATCTTCTCGACTGGATAAGGTTTAGTGTCTTCCGAAGATTGTACAAGCCCCGTCATCACTGGCGCCACCCAACCAAACAAGCCCCTCATAAGTCCATAGCTATTTGGTGAGGGATCAGTCTTCTCACTACTTTCCTTTTCCTGCTCGTGATCTTCTTCGCTTTCACCCAAACCGATCTTGAATTGATTAAAGAGGGTAATTGCCTGTTCAAAATTTCCGCTATCCGCGAAATCCATATAGGTCAAAACAAAATGGCGCGACGGCGTTGAAATCAGGACGACCTTTGAGCGAATCAGCCACTGTTTTTGGTCAATATACTCATCGCATCCTTTACTACGAAGGGAACGATTAACGGCAGATCGAGCAGCACGAGAAGATTCCAAAAGAGAGGTTTCATCCCCGATTCCTTCATCATCGCGGTTGTGTCTCAATGCTTGCTCACCACGAACTCTTTCGGCTCCCTCTTTACATCTTTGCGCTATTGCTTCAGGGGGTGTTGAAAATAAAATTGTAACCAGGGGTGATTGCAGCGGTACTCCTCTATGGGTGTAACGAGACACTCTCACCGCTCGAGCATCCGCGAACCCGGCGCGCTTATATTCCCCCAAGAGCTGCGCGACATGAGCATCATCAGAGATAGGCTGATAGCCACTCTCTGCCACCGCAACCGTGAATGTCGGAAATCCCTTTTGGCCAGAGAGTACCAGAGCTACCGCCGAGTCAGGCGGAGTAATCTGCTCTGAAAACATAGGAGAGGGATATGATATTGAGAATCCATACCGCTCATTGACGTGCTTACCTTCGACCCTTTCTGCGACAGCAATCCCGCTCCCAAATACAACAAAGAAAGAAACCGACAGGACTAACGGCGAGAGTTGTAAAAGAGAGAGATGTGGAGCCACCAAAAATCTAAGGTCCGAGTGATGCGCTTTTTTCGCCACGGCAGAATCCAGATACAAAGAAAGGAAAAGACGCATAAAAACCCCTCCATTTAGCGTGCGTCATCTGGAGACAGGCTATTGTAAAGCATCAGGTGCTTGAACCACATCCGTTGAAGTTTTAGTTTTTCTAATCAGAAGAAAAAAAACTCCCACGCAGATCGCAGAGTCGGCAACATTAAACGCAGGCCAGTGATTGATTCCAATATGAAAATCTAAAAAATCAACGACAGCTCCTATCCTGACCCTATCGATTACATTTCCGATAGCTCCTCCGAGCACCAAACCAACGATAGCTTGCCCCCACAAGTCCTCTCGATATTCCCGTAAAAGAACAATGAAGAGAACGGTTAGCGCAATAATCGTCGTAATTGCTAAAAGCCCCAAACGAATTACATCTGACTCAATTCGAGAAAAAAGTCCAAATGCAGCGCCCTTATTGAACAACAGGGTAAGATCAAACAGACCTGGGAGCACCGTTACCCCTTCACCAGGGGAAAATTGTCTCAATATTAACAACTTCGTGACCTGATCAAGAAGGGCTGTAGCAGCAGCTACAGCGCCCACTAATGATAAGATACCTCTGACACCGGGTTGTTGATGACTCATTTTTTATCCCTGGTAACTATGTAGCATAGTCTATACATATACCGTTGACTATCGGGTCTTAATTTGGCCAAAGCACAACAGCAATTGAACTTAATAGAGAAAAAGGATTTCAAATCGAACTAGTTTCTAATCTGTCAAACCTACGGATTTAGTACCTGAACCTGTTCATCACCTATGGTGATGATGCGTCCTTGATCATCTATCGCAAGATAACGGTTGTCTGGCTGGTACCATTCGCTAATTTTGGAAAACTCAGCTTGCTTGCCGTCATTTTCGCCAGAGCTGATTCGCCACAATCGAATGAATCCATCTCTGCCGCTCGTTGCTGCTAATTCTCCAGAACCGCTCAGTGCGATGCTCCGAATCTGCCCATCGTGCGCAGATATTTGTCCGCGAAGTAGAAAGCCCCGAATCGACCAGAGCTGAACCGAGCCATCGCGGGTCGAGGTTAAAAGATAGTCCCCCTGACTACTCACAACGAGACTATCAATAGGCTCAGAAAAGCGAGCCGCAGATACTGCTACCGCTACCTCTGTGTAGAAACGACCTGGGCCCGTGACAACATCCCATCGCCCCTTGTAGTCATCCTGGTCGTAGCGAAGCCAAGCTCGGAGAGAACCGGTCCAATCGGAGGAAAAAAAGACCCTACCGGCCGGATGAAATGCAACGGAGCTAACTACCCCTCCGTGACCAACGTAACGCTCAAAAAGAAGATGTTGATTCTCAGAAAACCCACCACTCTCCAAAAAACGCCATCGATAGACCTTCCCATCGAAGGCTCCCATTATGATAGAGCGAGAGTCTGGAGAAAATGCCAGAGAGCCGATGCGACTATCAATAAGCCGCGTCTCCGCAACAAGGTGACAGTCGGAAAGAGCAACTACCCGAACAACACCACGCATACTTACTGCTACCAACTGGCCATCCGATGAAGTTGCAGCCGAAAAAATTGGAAGGGTATCAGCAGAGATTCGACAGATTGTTGAGAGACGCTCCGGATTAGCATTCGGTATAGAGGCGGAATTGATGGCTCCTTCTGAGGTAACCGCAATCACTGATTTAGGGAGAAGCTTCCAGCCAACAATCTGCGGCTTCTGAACAGCTCCGCCAGTACGAGCGGCCAGAGGGCGGCGAGGGGGAGACGCACAACCAACAAAAAAAAACAGAAGGAGTGCTATAAGAGCGGCGGATAGCCTTTTTTGCGAAAACGAGGGACTGATAGGTCGAGGTAGAATGATCATGGAAAGAAAGCAATAATACCCTTAGGTGGAGATTATTCGAATGAAATGCCCAATTCCGGTCATCGTCGATTCGCGAGCCTTCAGCTCACTATTAGCACCTAAAAGGGAAAAAGAAGGGCGTTGCGGGCGAAGGGCTTTAACTATCCCCCTCATACAGAAACAGCGTTAAAAGAAATCAATACCGCGCAATATAGACACCTCTTCTAAGAGAGGGTAGACTCCAACCGAGGTTTGGTCAACAAAGGGCGGGTAGGCAAGCAGTTCACCTCCCGTAGCAATAGGGAAGGGACACGCCGTAAAAAATCGTGCAGCTCTCAGCCGTTTTGAGAATCTTCAGTTAGAGACATTCTGCTCTTAGACGGACCGTTGAACCGAATCATGTTGGCAGGAAGCGCCTTTCTGAGAAAATCTTCCAGTCGGTCCTTCCATTAGTTATCGCTCAATGGTGAATAACGCTCATGATGGCTAGCCATGCAGGGGAATCCTGGTTGCAAGCCAAGACAAGAATCGTGAGAGCTGTTCAGGGCACTAGCTCGGCAGACAAAAACTAGTCACTCCATCTAGTGGCTGGGGTGGTCATCGCCAAAGATCTGAGACCTATTTGGGGGCGGCCCTTGTGATTGCGAAATAAGAGTATATACGACTCAAACTACCCTTCGTTATACCATTCGCGATCTTTACATTTCTTGCAACTTTCCAAATCGCAGGTTCAATGCATCTGCAACGATGCTGAATCAAAGAGGGAAGGAGCTCGGCAATTACGGTATTCTCTGTACCTAAACGTGACAGGCAAAAAGTATGAATCAAAAATCCCCCAGTGGCTCTTCCTCCGCTGACACAATCACCTCAGATCTTCAGGACCGAGAGCGCTCCGTTCTAAGTGAACTCGGGGCATCAACAAACTCCGATACAACGAGCCTAATACCTCTTTTCCGAGCTGGTAAGGACGCATTTCTCGCGGCCGCTCCTCGGGCAGAGATGATTATAGTCGGACTTCTTGTCGAGAAAGCCGTTCGCGGTGAAGGAGGAAGTGCAATTCTGGTTACCGACGACTCGGAGCTATCACTCGCAGTTACTACCGAAATGAAAGCCAAAGCGCTAACCGGCGGGCTGATCTCCGATGTTTCAGAGGAAGCATCTCTTTTGGTTGGAAAATCAGCTGAGATCGTCCCGTTTTTAACCGGCGAAGCTGGTCGCGCAACCGACATTGCACGGGTGATTATTGCAACATCCAATGAGCCGTCAGTTGATGAAATTTCCGGTCTCAAGGACGTATTACTGAATGTATGCAAGCGTGGAAAGCGACCGCAGCTGGTCCTCATTGCTCCCGAAATATCTGCGGCACTCGAAGAGCTAATGCAGCCCTATTTCCAATCATCAGCAGTTCAGATTAAACATCTATTCTTCGAAGTAGGCGGAGAGCTGCTCGCAAAGGGTCAGGCTCTTACCGACTTTATTCAGGGTTTCAAACTTCCTTCAACGATAGTCTTCTGCAATCAGCCCTCTGATGCAGATCTAGTTGATACCATCCTCCGAAAGGCTGGCATTGCTGCCAGAAAGCTCGTAGGTCATATCTCTCCCCAGAAAATCGCTCAATCAGTTGCTCAGGTTGCTTCAGGTGAAGCAACAGCGCTCGTAGTGACCGATAGTGCAGCTCGCTCAATTGAGGTTGGTGAGTTTAAACTAGTAGTGAACTACTCGATTCCAAGCGATCCAGAGGTCTATTATCATCGAACCGAACCATCTAGAGCCGCGAGTCGGTTACGCGAGGTTCTTAACATTGTGGGGCCTCTCGACCGGGCCAACTTTTTCTACCTCCGAAAAATAGTCGAATCGCCGTTTGAAGCAGCCGTCCTTCCGTCATCCGAGGAGATTCAACGGGCAAAATATGCTGGCTTGAAAGGTCGTCTACTTGCGACAACTATCAGCGATCCATCTGCAGTCAGCGCCCTTCGTGCGCTTATTCAGGAAGATCCTCAACACGAAGAGCTTCTCAATGCTGCTCTTCAGATTTCACTTCAGGTCTTGAATGCGCCTACTGAGGTCGTAGAGGAGAGGGGCTCTGAGGGTGAGGGCCGCCGAGACCGACTTCCTCGTCACACCGAAGATCGTCGCGGAAGAGATGGAAGAGAGCGGGAAGGACGGGACCAGAGAGAAGTACGAGATCAACGAGAGGGTCGGGAACAACGAGAGGGCCGCGATGGACGCGGGAACCGAGGACGGGATCAAAGAGAGGAACGGCCCGCAACACCAACTAGAGAACCTCGTGAGCGGCGTGAGTCTGAGGTAGAAAATCTACCCCCTCGTCCACGAACGATTGCTCAACGTTCAACTCGCTTTTATCTCGGAAAAGGAGAGGCCGAGGCGCTAAATCGAGATGGTGTGATCGCGATTCTTACAGAGGCTGGCGTTCCAGAAGAAGCGATTCTCCATGTCAGCATGAGAAAGCATTTCGGTTTCCTCGACATAGATGAAAAAGAGGCTGAAAAAAGCTTTACAACTCTCGAAAAGCACTCCCATCAGGGATCTGCTCTCTTCGTGAAGCGAGCCATAACAATGACCTCTCATGTTGAAATTGAAGATGAAGGGCAAGGCGATAGTACCGCTCCGATAGAGCTAGGCAGTTCAGAAGCGATACAGCTCACCGATGAGGGTGCTGAGGGATAACGCCTCCTCACGCCGATACTAACAAGAGCAAACTATAAATAGTTGGCCCTTAAAAACCCTTCCATGGGTTTTTAAGGGCCAATTAACTAAGGCACCTTCAGAATATCACCACTTACAGCCTGTAGATTCTTCTGACACTTATTTATAGCGCACAAACGGGACACCGAGGTCTTATATCGAGCCGCAATTCCTGATAGAGATTCACCTGGGCGAACCCGATGTGCTCGGGGAGAAGCTGAATTTCCTTTGTTCGCAGGGGTCGGGCGTACCGCATTTCTTGACGTAGTACGTTGAGGGGTTTTCTCATACGACACAAAAGATATCGTCTCGGGAGCAACCTGAGTCGGAACAAAAATTCGATATCCACGCGGTACCTGAGCTTGCCCCCTCCACACTGCCGAATTGAGGGCGAGATTAAGGGAGGCGAGTTGAGCTATCGGCACTCCGAGCCGTCTGGCGAGTGCTGGTCCCGTTTGAGCTGTGGGAAGCTCAAACGATCTGAACGAAAGGGCAGGCTCATCCTCTAGCCCAGTAAAAAGAGAGTGGCGCTCGTTATATATCTCAAGAGCAGCGAGAAACTCCGGATAAAAGTTAGTTGAGGCGAATCCAAACGGCCGCTGGGTCGGATGTTCAACGATCTCTGCCATATCGTCGAGCCCCAGCTGTGAAACCTTCTTGGCGACCCCAGCGACTCCATGGTTGTATGAAACAATCGCAAGAGGCCAGGAACCAAGCCGGAAATAAGCCTCTCTCAAATATTTAGCGGCGGCCCTTGAAGCGATAAATGGATCTCGACGTTCATCGATCAGGCTGTTAACGGTCATATATGATCGAGCAGTTCCCTTCATAAACTGCCAGATACCAGCAGCACCAACGGAGCTGGTCGCTTCGTAATCAAAGGAAGATTCAATAAACGGTATACGAGTAAGTTCGATCGGTAATCCTTCACGGTAAAAAATATCCTCAATATATGGAAGATATCTACCCGCTCGACGAACCGCCTCCTGATGCCGTTCCCGAATACCTCGCTGCACCCGAATAAGATCATCTTGTATCGCTCGACTAAACTTTTCCGGTCCTCCCGGGACTAGCTTCATCGCCTGATCTATACGTTGTTCAAAACGGGAAAACGGTTTTCCGCCCCGCTCAAGGAAACGCAACACCTCGGCCACATCTCGCTTAAGTGCAGCCTCTTGAAATGCAACAAAACGTTCTTGGTCAGCCGGAGACATTGCTTCGACGACGTACTCGAGCCTCTCAACATGAAAGACCGCCTGCGGAAACATCCGATGATGGACGATTAGATCAAATTTTCCGTAGCGGGTGAATACATCCTTCCAAAAATCAACACGAGCTCGTAGTTGAGGAGGTGTTTCAAAGGGACTCTTGGACCTAGAGTGAATTCTATCCTCAGCGGTCACTTGAGATATCGGCTGCGCAATAACGCAAACGACTGACATCACGAACCACAATCCAAAACGTACCGTTAATCCATTCAATCTCATCACCTTAGCCCCCCAATTGTGAGATTTTTATGGGCCTCTAGCCATATCCCACGACAGAAGAAGAATACACGTGTGCGAGAAGAAGGACCACAGTAACTATGCGTGAATGAATGATATGCTATCGAAATAATTCAATGAGTTCGCTAAACATAGCTGTTAAAGTGCAAGTCGATAGCGGGCAAATTCAACTACCGAAGAATGACCGAATTCCACTCATGAAAAAGAGGACAAAAGGAATCCCCAGTTTTCCTATTATGCCTTTGATTTAGGTCCGTTATCTGAGGCTCCTCCGAGGATAACCTCCTCAATACCAACCTCAAGAGCGTCAGCAAGCTTAATGAGAGCACCAAGCGTTAGATTATGCTTACCGTGTTCAACGGCACTAATATAGGCCCGGTCGAGACCAGATAGTTCTGCAACCTGCTGCTGAGTAAAACGGCGAGCTTTTCGATGAAAGGTTAATCGCTCTCCAATCTCTTTAAGAACCTGCTCCAGATTAGTAGCTACAAGCGGAAGCCCCACGAGCTGACGCGCTTTATCACAGGAATCATCAACCGAAAATCCAACCTCATCGATGCCATCTCCCTTTAATTGAGCGGCACGGTCTTGGGAGATAGCAGCTCCGCCAGCAAGAACTCGAATCCGAGGATCGACCTCCTTTACTCCTTTAGCGGCATCGTGAAGGACCGTCAAAAGATCGGTGGTCGAGCACGACAATCCTACCAGATCACTTTTTCTATCCTTAACAAATTGTTTCAGATCCTCGGTCGGTGTATCTATACCGAGAAAATCAACATCCCACCCGTCGAAATATAGGAAATCAGCGATTACGCGCGCACCTATAAGGTGGTTATCACCCTGAACACAGCTAACAACGGCACGCTTGCCGAGGGACGGACGGCGCTTTAAAACACCGCGAATCCGGCCCATTTCAGAAATTGTGATGTTAGATGCCACATGCTCCAGAGCAACGGATATTTTACCCTGATGCCACAAGGTGCCCACAACTTTCTGCGAATCAACTAGGATTGAAAGATAGACGGAGCGAGGAGGAACACCTCGTGCAACGGCTTCATCGACAACTTGCCGAGCCTCCGTTGCGTCACCTACTACGACGGCATCACAGTAGCGTCGAAGAAGATCGGGGATAAGAGGTGCCTTTTTTGACATATAGGATTTTCCATAAGGTATATATCAAAAGTAATGCTATATGTATTCAATACTTAAGGTCAATAAACGCTCTACTTAAGCAATGCTGCGAATAAATTTCGCGATTATACAACGCACAGTCAATCACACTTTGTACCGCGTCACCTTCCTCCCCCAAAGCCAATCGGTAGCTTCTACAGAATAAGTCCGCTCAAAAAGAAAATTCTAATTCTGGAATAAAATCTCCAAACACCTTGTGAGTAGGTTAGTTCTACCTGTGACACACATTTCCAATCTCAACTATTCTCCCTTTAACTTTTAAGTTTGAACTAGTTCTATTAGCTTGAGTAAAGAAGTGATCTCTGTTAAAACGTCGCGGCTCGTAGGATCGCAGCAATTTGTTTTTGGAGATGAGGTGCGGCTTTTTTAGCTGCAATAAAAGCCTTTCCATTAGCTCATTACCCCTCCGACATAGGTAAATACCTAACAGTTGAAAAGAGAAATTTCGGTATTTCACCTATTGGACTGCCTCAAGAGAGACAGACCGAACTCAAGAATGTACTTATCGATGTGGCAGAAGATTATGAGATCAATTAACAATACCAGAGGCGATACCGGCAAGAGATTCTCGGAACAGCTCAAAAAAGAGGTTGCTATTGCGATCTCGATGGGAAAGATCACCCTTGCAGAGGCGCGAAAATTACACGACATCAAGGGCGGAAATACCCTCAAGGGATGGATTAATAAATATGCTGGCGGGCAGTATATTCCGGGGAAAAGGGGCCGAAAATCAGCCTCAGAGAAAAACGGACTCCAACTTTCCGAGGGAGTCGTATCGATGATTCCTGCTATGGCAGTGTCGAATAGCGAGCTAAACAAAGTTCTAATTCGACGAGAAGCCGAGCTCAACAACGAATTGCAGCGGATTCGACGCTTTCAGGCATTGGTAGCAAAAGCTGAACCGAAGAGATCCAACGGACGCAAATCCTCCCTCGAAATGCGAACTATCCTTTCGAACGGAAATTCAGGTAAAAAGGCCTCGATTAAAATCGGAAAAGCCTTATCGGCAAAAAGAGGTAGACCGCTAACTAATGGAGCTACCCGTCCGCTTGCGACTAAAATTGCTGGAAAGGCTGGTGCCAAAAGGAAGGGTTCGCGAGCTCAATAAACGGGCCCGACATTGAGCGCCGTCAGCTTCTGGCCTCGGAAGCTGACGGCGCTCTTTTTTTCAATCTGACCATTCTTAATCTACAAACGCACGCGCGTTCTGGAACAAGCGGAACCAAGGCCCCCACCGACGAAATACACCGCCTGGATTATATGAGAGCTGACGAGCCCCGAACGCGCGTTCTGGGTGTGGCATCATAATAGTTGCTCGCCCATCATTAGTAGTGAAGCAGGTAGCACCATTAAGTGAACCGTTCGGATTAGCTGGGTACTTTTCAGTCGGGACTCCCCTGTCATTTACAAATCGCATCCCGATAAGTTCAGAATTTTTGCTATTATTCTGATATCGGAACTCCCCAAAATCAACTAATCCTTCTCCGTGCGCTACAGGAATAGGCAACACGGAACCATCCATTCCAGCCAGAAGAACCGATGGAGAGCGGACCACCTCAACGATAGATAGTCGACCCTCAAATTGTTCGCTCTTATTCCGCACGAATCGAGGCCACGCATCCGCTCCCGGAATTATCTCTTTTAACTGGGATATCATTTGGCAACCATTACACACCCCGAGCGTAAATGTATCAGGGCGAGAGAAGAATTGTTCGAACAGCTCTCTTAATTGGGTATTATAAAGAATAGATTGCGCCCAACCTACTCCTGCGCCCAAAACATCCCCGTAAGAAAATCCTCCGCAACCAACAACTCCCTTCATTCCAGCTAGCGAAACAGCTCCTGATATCAGATCCGACATGTGAACATCGACACTATCAAAGCCAGCTTCGTGGAATGCCGCTGCCATTTCAACATGACCGTTCACACCCTGTTCTCGTAGAAGAGCAACTCGAGGCCGTGCTCCACCGATTAGGGCTGGAGCTTTTTCGGGATCGAAGGTTAGACGCGCAATCAATCCGATCGCCTCTGGATTAGACCATTCCTGAAACTCTTCATCAGCGCAAATAGGATTGTCGCGCAGCCGCTGCATCTGATTTGATAGTTCGGACCATATCCGATTGAGTGTAGGCTCTCCTTCGCTGAATAGCTCATTTCCAAGATGAGAAATCGTGACACGACGCTCTAAAATTGGTCGCCCAACTACCTCTCCGGTAATACGTTTACGGCGATTTATAATCCCATTAACATCAGCAATTTTTTCAGATGGCACCTCAACAACGAATCCTAGTTCTTCGTTGAATAGAAAGGCGAGTGCGTCTTCACCTGATAGCTGAGCCCCTAAAAATGAGAGATCTATCGAAAGACCACACCGAGCTCCAAAAGCCATCTCAAGTAGGGTAATTAAAAGACCTCCATCTGACCTATCATGATAAGAGAGTGCAAGGCCTGCATCATTGAGCTCCTGAATAAGCTCAAATCCCTCTTGCAACAACTTTTCATCATCGATATCCGGAACATCTCCTCCCAACTCGCCTCTAATTTGAGCAAGGGCTGAACCGCCGAGACGACGATGACCTCCGGCTAGGTCGATGAAGATAAGAGAACTCTCCTCGCGTCCTTTCAGATCGGGAGTTAGCGTTTTTTCGGTATCTTGAACCGGCGCAAACGCGCTAACAACAAGACTCACCGGACTTACAACCCGCCGCTCTTTCCCATCATCACTCCACACGCTTTTCATCGACAGGGAATCCTTTCCGACAGGAATAGATACCCCGAGCGATGAGCAGAATCGTTCGGTAATTCCCGAAACCGCATCCCATAGAGCAGCATCCTGACCAGCTTCACCGCACGCCGCCATCCAGTTTGCCGAAAGCTTGATATCACCTAGCGACCCAATTCGTGCGCTCATTATATTTGTTATCGCCTCTCCAACTGCCATTCTTGCAGAAGCTGCAGCATCTACCACAGCAATAGCTGGACGCTCGCCCATCGCCATAGCCTCACCAGTTGTGGCCCGAAATCCCGTCATCGTAACCGCACAATCAGCAATCGGTGTCTGAAATGGACCAACCATCTGATCACGCGAGACTAGACCTCCGACACTTCTATCTCCGATCGTGATAAGAAAATTTTTCCTCGCTATCGCAGGAAAGCGAAGAAGAGCTTCGACTGCTTCTCGAATGCTTCCAGTAGGTCTAAATGATCGTACCGCTACCTGTTCTCTTTTAGCTTCTCGCACCAATCGGGGTGGCTTACCAAAAAGAGCATCAAGAGGAAGGTCAACCGGCGTATTTCCAAAGTATTCATCCTCAACAACGAGGCGACGATCAGATCTTGCAACTCCTAAAATCGCGAAGGGGCATCGCTCTCGGCGACAAATCTCCTCGAAAACGTGCAGGTCCGCCGGCAATATAGCCAGAACGTATCGCTCCTGCGCTTCATTACACCAAACCTCCATCGGCGACATCGATGGTTCTTGGTTGTGAACAGAGCGCAAAGCGAGCGTTGCTCCAGTTTTATCTACTAACTCGGGACAGGCGTTCGACAATCCTCCCGCACCCACATCGTGAATCGAACGAATTGGATTTGCAGCGCCCAAGGCTACGCATCCATCGATAACCTCTTGGCAGCGACGCTGCATCTCAGGATTGGCGCGTTGCACCGAATTAAAATCGAGATCTTCCTGATTGGTTCCGGAGCTCATTGAGGAGGCGGCTCCTCCTCCTATTCCGATCCTGAGAGCAGGCCCTCCCAGTTGAATGATATATGCACCAACCTCAAGCTCTTCCTTTTCTTCGTGCTGACGACGAATACTTCCCACACCACCGGCGACCATTATCGGTTTGTGATATCCCCAGTGAACTTCTCCAACAAAAGCCTCAAAACTCCGGAAAACTCCGCATAGTTGAGGTCTCCCAAACTCGTTACTAAATGCCGCACCTCCAATTGGCCCCTCTAGCATAATTTGGAGTGGTGTTGCTATTCGTGATGGATGGGCATATCGATCGGTCTCCCACGGCTGACGGAAACCGGGGATCCGGAGGTGAGAAACTAGAAACGCGCTGAGCCCCGCCTTGCTGCGAGAACCTCGTCCGGTCGATCCCTCATCCCGAATCTCGCCACCAACTCCTGTCCCCGCCCCCGGATGCGGCGCTATCGCAGTCGGATGATTATGGGTTTCGACCTTCATTATAATATCGATCTGGTCAGTCCCGAACTCGTAGGAATAACCCGATCTCCGACTCCGTTCAAAAACCTCCGCAGAAAAACCCTCGATGCATCCCGAATTATCGGCATAGGCGATACGGGTACCGTTCGGATTACGTCGATGAGTCGTCTTGATCATATCAAAGAGCGACCCCTCCATCGGTCTTCCATCGATCACCCACGAAGCATTAAATATCTTGTGACGGCAGTGTTCAGAATTAACCTGCCCAAACATCATCAGCTCGGTATCGGTTGGATTTCGACCCAGATTGTTATACGTGGCAGCGAGATAGGTTATCTCGTCATCACTGAGTGCCAATCCAAATTCCGTATTGGCATCTTCAAGAGCCACACGTTCCCGTCCGATGAGATCAAACGAACGGCCATCTACGGGAGATTGATCATCGAAATAATCGTCGAGAGTATCGAACATCTCCTGAGTCATGCGATCATAAAAAAGAGGGGTCGCACTCCCCAAATACCCTCTTTCCACCGACCCATTAGACCCGACGATCAAAAAACGGATTCCGAGCTCAACCCTTTTTACCGCCCCAAATCCACACCGGTGCACAATCTCAGTCGATTTTGATGACCAAGGCGAGATAGTTCCTCGCCGAGGCATAACAAAGAATGACGATCCATCACTATTGCCACCTGTGAGACGAGTCGCCCCGAGTAGTCGTTGGAGAGAATCGATCTCAACGACTTTACTCCCTTCCAAACGCACCGCAAAAACCTGCACCGCCTCAACTTTCTCAATGCACAGATCTTTTTCCCGATTTCTTATCTCCCGGATCAGCGCCTCAATCCGAAAAGGAGAAAGAGCTGAAGCGCCCTCAAAAAAAAGTACGGTATCAGTCATCAGGATAATTCCTTCAAGGAATGCTGTTGAGCTAAGTTTTAATGGTCTGAATTACTGTCGGTCAATTATTGAATACTTGGAACGACTCGGCGATCATTCATCGGCTGCTTATTGCTGAACAGTTACTCTTAAATAAATGCTAGAGCGTCTCGATGAATGCATCGGTTTCAGCAATAGATTGATTCATCTCATCAATCAGCTCGGTCAATCCTTCGATGACATCGTCTGCCTCGCCCTGAAGAGCTCCAATCGCTCGGGCATTAAGATTGTGCTTAAGGAAGAGCACATAATCATTCAATTTTTTAAGAACTGGCCGACAACGGTCCTGAGTTCGCACTAGGGCAGACCGCATAGCCGTATAGCGGGCCCGTGTCTCAGCGAGCTGATCCAGACTCTGTTGGCGGAACGAACGATTCCCTATCGTGTCAGCCTCCTCGCGCCATTCCTGAAAGAGATCGGTGGCTATGTTATTGAGTTTGGTTATGCGCGTATCGAGAGCATCGTATCTGCTTGTCAGCTTACGATGTTGTTCTTTTAGCTGTTCATACCGCCCCTGAAGTTGCGTTGGAGTGACAAGATATGATTGCTGAAGCTGCGTAAGAGCATCTCGAAATTGACGACCCGCCTCTTTCTGTTCATGACGCGCAGTTACAACACTATCACGCAACAGATCCCGTTTTTCTTTTCCGAACTGCTCCCAAGTCGCGTAATAGAGCGATGAGCAGCCAACCATGAAAATTGTCAGAAGAAGAGAAGATAGAAAAATGACAAGTCGTCTATTCATATCGGATGATTCTCCCTAAATTATCGCGTAGCTTCTGAGATATTTTCAGTATGCATCACCCTTCCCGATTCTTTATCTCGAAAGATGAGGGATCCTGCAGAACCCGCGGGAATGCTATTGGTAATCGATGATATAAACTTTGTTCGAGCAAAGGGGGGCATCCCCTCCATCGGAAAGTTGCTAAATAAAAGAGTGACCGCTTTGTCTGACGACGAAAAAGAGAGATCGTCAAATTTGGGTCCTGCTATCGGATTATTTTTTATCGTATCGCGAAGCGATACTAACCACGTTGACCCTTCCGATATCTGCTGAGGCATCTCTTTAGCTTCAGTTTTTACTTCCTGAGCTGCCGTTAACCCTGAGAGAAATTGCTGGAACCGCTCGCGCGCTTCCGCGGATGGCGCCTTTGCTAGAGCCTGCTCACCTACAATCCGCGCCTGCGATATATCACCCTTTTGAGAGAGAGCGATTGAGAGATAGGCAAGCGGCTGAAACGCATCAGGTTGATGCTTTACCACATCGGTAAGCTCAGATACCGCTTCATCAGCTCGCCCCACAAAGGTTAGAGTGCTCGCGCGACGCGAGCGAATTTCGTGATCTTGCGGGTTAAGTTTTAGGTATCGCTCGTAGTAGCTCAACGATTTCGGGAAGAGTCGCTGGTCGAAACAGAGATCTCCCAATGCACGAAGAGCCAAAGGATCATCGGGTGATATTGTCAAAAGGTAGCTAAAGATATCGAGGGCATCAAATTGAATCTCAGTGGAGCTTGGAGCCGCGGCTATCTCCGTTAAAAGTGCCCTGCCGAGGGCGCGCCACGGTTCAGGATCTTGCGGTGCTGAGCGGGCCCGTTCAAGTAGCTGCGACATCGCGGGGTCTTTTGCTAACGCGACCTCCGATACGCTGGGCACTCCTCCCTCTTTGGCTCTCTCGTGAGGATTTTCGTGCGAGGATGCTTTTGGCTTAACACTACTTCCATTTGATCGTTGAATGATGGAGGTTCCATACATTGAAACGATTACAAGGACCACTGTTGTTCCGACACTCGCCGCTACCAATGCACGAAGCCGTTTCGGGGAGGTCGTTTTTACGGCCTTTCCGCAGCGCCGACAAAAGTTGTCTGAGTGCAGGAGAGTCTCGCCGCAAAAGCGGCAGGCACTGGGTTGTGCCGAGTCGGAAGAGGAGTTTATCACGGCGAGCTCCTGAAGAGTTTTTTAAGGGAACGCTCTGTAAGGTTGAGGTAAGGATACTTCTGATTGTTCGAAGTATCAACGATACTCCACCCTCATCCCCGCTCAGAATCAAACTGAATGGCAAATTTCGACTATTCCAAGAACTCCTCAATCAGCGAATCAAACACACGCAATCCACGAGATGTCACTGAAACCGTTGCAGCACCTGAATCCCACTGCAACAACCCCTGTTTTTCGAGATGGCTCAGCTTTGTGCCGTATCGCTCGGTGAGACTCACCGCGTATCTCTCTGGCCAATCGGCGCCGCTAATCCCCGAAGTTAATCGAAGACCGAGCAATAGCTCCTCGAAGATAGCATTCCCTTGAGTGAGGTTTTCCTCCCACGATTCAGCTTTTCCGAACGCCGCCACATGGTCGCGATAGAGCTGAAAAGGGGCTATATTTGACCAGCGACGACCAAAGCTTTTTTCAGTTACTTTTGGTTCTTCACAAACCGACGAACAGAAACTGTGCGCCCCAGCACCGATTCCAAGATAGTCACCGCGCGTCCAGTAGGCAAGGTTGTGGCGAGCCTCGAAGTTTGGAGCAGAATAATTGCTGATCTCATACCGATGTAATCCCGCCTCGGGCAGAAGCTCCTCTGCCTTATCCATCATCTCGATTGAAAGCTGTTCGCTCGGTAACTTCAGCACCCGCCTTTTGCTTGATTGAAAAAACGGAGTCCCTGGCTCAATAGTGAGTCCATAAAGTGATAAATGGGGAGTTTTAAGAGCGATTGCTTCGTGGAGATCACGGGTAAAAAGCTCCGTCGTTTGACCAGGTATGCCAAACATCAGATCCACACTACAATTATCAAACCCGGCCGCCCGGGCTGCTGATATCGTCGAGGAGATCTGCGCAGCGGAGTGAGTTCGACCTAGTTTTTTAAGCAACTCATCATTAAATGATTGTGCTCCGAGACTCACCCGATTCACTCCCGCACGGCGTATTTCAGAAAACCATGAGGGAGTCGGATCGTTTGGGTTTACCTCTATTGAGATCTCGGCGTTCTCATCAACCGAAAAAAAGCGCCGAATAAGACCCAAAAATGAGACAATTCCCCTCGCCGAGAGTAAAGATGGCGAGCCACCTCCAAAAAAAATCGTAGCAATCGATCGGCCACTCCACGCTAGCTCAGCCGCACGGAAATCAAGCTCAGCGGCGAGAGCTGCAAGATATTCATCCTCAGGTATCTGCGGACCAACAGCATAGGTATTAAAGTCGCAGTAGGGGCATTTATGAGCACAAAAGGGAATATGAATGTAGAGGGAAAAGGGTAGAGAGCGAGGCTGTTTTCCTGTTAATTGCTCAACTCTTTCATCAGCTATCATCTGTCTCCATCATCTCCCACACAGGCACTGAAAGCACTTTTTAAACCCAGAGTTAATCTCAACTAGCTCGGTTCGCAAGTTTTCTATTGCCCATTACCCTGCGTTTGGTTTTTGTGTGAAGATGCCCCCACTTTTTTCGACGTATTCCGCGCGGCATCACTCTCCGAAGAACCATCGGCCGAAGCACCAGCATCGGCGAGTGTCGGTTGATGGAAAGTTTGTATCGTCTCCTCTCGTTTTCGGCGCTTTTCATCCTCTCGTTCGATCGCCTCAACAAGTGCTGCTGGATCGATAACCTCTTCAAAGAACAGCTTTCGACAAACCGCCTCTTTGTAGAGACTTATCATCTGCTGAAAGAGAATAAAGCCCTCTTTCTGATATTCGTAAAGCGGATTCTGCTGAGCGTACCCGCGAAGCCCGATACCATCTCGGAGCTCTTCCATATCCTGAATATGTTGATTCCAAAAGTGATCGAGCGCCTCAAGTAGAGTTCGCTGCTCCATCTGCTCATAGGAGGGAATATCGTGCTCAAACTGGATTCGGGAGCCATCTCCAGTTGCAAGAGAAGCAAGTCCCGAGAGCTTCGACTCTTTGTCGATCATCTGAGCATCGTAAAGCTGTCTGAGCTCGCTGCAAACAAAGTCGTATATCGCCTGCTGCTCGAGAGGAATCGTGTCAAACTCCTTGAGGGGGTGATTCGTTAAAAATGCGAATCGCTCTCCGATAAGCTTGAGTTCCCACTCCATCGGCTTTTTATCGGAATGACAAACCTCCATAACGAGATCTTCCGCAAGATCATCGAGAATGCCGTAGACCTCCTCCCGAATCCCTTCTCGCAACAATATCTTTTTCCGGAGCGAATAAACGACTTTCCGTTGTTTGTTCATTACATCGTCGTACTCGGTCACATGTTTGCGGCTCTCAAAATGCATATCCTCGACCCGCTTCTGCGCCGTTTCAATCGAGCGGCTAATTATACCACCCTCCATAGCGGTTCCCTCCTCCCAGCTCAGACGATTCATAATCGCCTGAATGCGGTCCCCACCGAAACGCATCATCAGATCATCCTCAAGCGAGATGTAGAATCGCGATGCTCCTGGATCTCCTTGTCGACCGGATCGGCCCCGCAGCTGATTATCGATCCGACGCGATTCGTGACGCTCGGTACCAATTATAAAAAGACCGCCGGCAGCAAGAACTTTCTCTTTTTCAGCCCGACACTCCGGAGAAAACCTTTCAAAAGCGGCCTTATAGCCTTCGTCATCTTTATCTTTCGTCCCGGCCTCGGCCGCCGCAAGGAAAGAGGCATTTCCTCCAAGCACGATATCTGTTCCCCGTCCCGCCATATTCGTTGATATGGTAACAGCCCCAAACCGACCCGCCTGCGCGATAATTTCCGCCTCACGCTCGTGATGTTTTGCATTAAGAACATTGTGAAGCACTCCTTGCTCGTGAAGGAGCCGCGATAGCGTTTCACTCTGGTCTATACTGACGGTTCCAACGAGCACCGGCTGCCCTTTGCTCGTAATATCTTTGATGTCCTCAACGACTGCATTGTATTTTTCACGCCGCGTCTTAAACACCACATCTGAGAGATCTGTTCTGGCGAGAGGTTTATTCGATGGAACAACGACAACCTCAAGACCGTATATAGTTTTAAGTTCGACCGCTTCGGTATCAGCAGTACCTGTCATTCCAGAGAGTTTTGAATACATTCGAAAGAAGTTCTGGAAAGTAATGCTCGCTAGGGTAACGTTCTCTCTGTTAATCCGAAGTCCCTCTTTTGCTTCGACCGCCTGATGTAATCCGTTTGACCACCGCCGCCCGGCCATCAACCGTCCCGTGAATTCATCAACGATAATCACCTGACCATCTTTGACTACGTAATCGACATCGCGGGTCATTGTCGTATGCGCTTTTAGCGCCTGATTTAGGTGATGAAGAACATCGATGTTGCTTGGATCGTAGAGATTTTTTATCTCGAGGAGTCGTTCACATGTCTCGACCCCCTGCTCAGTGAGAGTTGGTGATTTCGTGCGAAGTTCGACCTCGTAATCTTTATTCGGCTGAAGTCGAGGAATTATCGCGTTCAATTTATAATAGAGATCGGTTGGTGCCTCAGCTGGACCCGAGATTATAAGTGGAGTCCGCGCCTCATCGATGAGGATAGAATCAACTTCATCCACGATCGCAAAAAAGTGATCACGTTGAAACTGATCCTCAGCAGCAAACTTCATGTTGTCGCGGAGGTAATCAAAGCCGTATTCGTTATTTTGCCCGTAGGTAATATCAGCTCTATAGGCCTGTCGTTTTGAATCTTCGTCCATGCCGGAGCAAACGACACCGACCGAGAGTCCGAGCGCATTATAAACCCGTCCCATCCACTCTGCGTCTCGACGAGCAAGATAATCGTTTACCGTAACGATATGGACCCCTTTCCCCGCAATCGCATTCAGGTAAGCAGGAAGGGTCGCCATAAGAGTTTTACCCTCTCCTGTTTTCATCTCTGCGATCATTCCGCGATGAAGAACGATTCCCCCAATAAGCTGCACATCAAAGTGACGCATCCCGAGCACCCGCTTTGACGCCTCTCGAACTACAGCAAACGCCTCAGGAAGTAGCTCGTCGAGTGTTTTCCCACCGGCATATTGCGATCGAAACTCATCGGTCTTTTGACGAAGCGCTTCATCAGATAGGGCGGCGAAACTCTCCTCGAGCCCATTTATCTCCTGAACGATAGGCCGGAACGATTTAAGAACACGATCGTTCCGAGTGCCAAACACTTTGCGAGCAAGATAGGTGAACATAGTTAAAGGATGCTGGTGTTGGTTAGTTCTGGAAAAAAATCTGTTCCGCCCCCAAAACAGCGGGTGACGATATGGTAAAGGGAAAGCGGCGAACCAGCAAACGGAATGATCGCCACCAACGAATCTAGTGCCCCTACTTTGGAGCCTCCGAAAGCGCCATGATGTTCTTAATCTGCTTAGCCACAAATGGAAATTGGTCGGATACATGGTCTTTGATCCAGTGAGGATCGATCCACTCGATCGGATAAACTGGGACTCCGTGAAGCCGAAACTCGATATGCAGGTGATCACCACCCGCCAGACCAGTCGCGCCGGTTCTGCCGATAAGCTGACCACGACCAACAGTTTCTCCCTCAGCTACTGATTGAGAAGAGAGGTGGCCATACAGGGTTGCAAGCCCCATACCGTGATCAATCACAACGGTTTCGCCATAAATACCGAGAAATCCGGTAAATAAGACCGTGCCGCTATTTGATGCCATCACTGGGGACATCGCGTGATGGGCAAGGTCGATACCCTGATGAACGGAGCGCCCTGCAGGAAATCCGTTCAAAGTATAGCTGCGTCGCTCGCCATAGCTCGCTGTTGGTGCCGCGGCGAGCGGCTTCAAGAATACCTGATCCCACGCCCGTACCGGAGATGTTTTCGAAAGAATCTTCAGCAGCTTCTCCTCAAGAAACGCCCGATAATCTTCATTAACCTGCTTGAACAACAAACCAAGCTCCTCGTCGCTAATGCTCG
Organism: Bdellovibrionota bacterium; assembly: GCA_044345055.1. Taxonomy (GTDB): domain Bacteria; phylum Bdellovibrionota_C; class UBA2361; order UBA2361; family OMIW01; genus OMIW01. The sequence goes on along the minus strand of JBIJBT010000005.1, from coordinate 24,676 downwards.
AAAGATCCTCTGGAACGGCTATCGAACGCCCAGATTCCTGCGCAAAGAGAGGAAGCAGCTCCCGCACCCGCTCCTCAAAGAAGGGGCGCTTCATCTTCATCTCTGCGTTGCGAAATCCATAATTTGCGACCGTCTGAGGAAACGGCAGAATCGTCTCATTATTTGCCCTATCGCGAATCACCAGCTTCAGAGTGTCGCTGCCGCGATCGAAGTCCTGCTCAATCGGAAAAAAGCTCGCGTATAATCCGGAAAATTCTGCCAGCTCCGGCGAGATTGTATCAGCCGGAAATCCGGGGTATTCCTTATTCCGCCACCGCACCCCCGCAAAAGCTGTATCCGATGAAGTAACCCGAAAGATCACCATCAAAGCTCCTCCGATTCGACCGTTATGTTGCACCGTGAGAACCTCACCACGGGGCCGCTCAAAGTCGGTTCGGACTTTAAAACTTTTTGTTGTTTTCGCGTTTGAAAAGCCTTTGGAGAAGGCAATAATTTCGAGTGTGACTTCTTGAACCCGCATTTTCAGCGTATTAGCTGGCGCTGTTATCGTAATCGCATCCTCCGCGATTCGCCACTCATCGTACGATTTCTTGAATATCTCCCGCAGCCCCGACCCATCATCAATCCGCACCGTTACCTCATCAAGCCCGGTACCTGCTGGGTCGCGCAAGTTTACTTTAAGATTAATACCACCACCACCAACAAGGAGGTTTTCTTCAGCGGAAACGTCGCCATCACGGGTAGGAAGTAGAATGCTCAGCTCAGGAGGGGTCGGATCAAAAAAGCGAATATACGGGTGATCGCGAAAGGCGAACCATCCAGCAGCAATGACAACGAGGAGGATGGAAAGGGTGAGGAATTTGGTGCGCATAACGGAGGGGAGTAAAGTATCAATATATCGGGATTACACCATTTTTGGGGAGATTAGGGCAATATGGGGTTGAGAGGGTAACACTCTCGGACGATTTCGATGACTTGTGAGAAATTGCTCCGAACAAATCGGATAAAATTCAATTCGCTGGGGAGCCGGTGACACTTTTGTCCCTTTTTAGAGGGACAAAAATGGATGGTTTTTGATTTTTTGGGAGGGACAATTAAGTGCTTATAGTCCCAGCCCCATCATCCCTTCAGATGCACATTCATCGCATCAACGAGCGAAGGCTGAGTTTTTTCTAAATCAATCACCACACCGCCAATCCCTGCCACAATTCGCAAAATAACATCCTCCTGTGCACCCTTCCCAGTTATCGCGAGATGACTTCCAACATGATTTACCACGCACCCTTGAAGCCCTAACCGCAGAGCATCGGCGGCTTCGCCCTGACCTGCTTCCAACTTCAAAAAGTACGTCGCACCACCCAAGTCTTCGCACACCGCCTCAAGCGAGCCGTACGAAACAAACTCACCATTTTTTAGCACCACAACATAATCAGCGAGCCGCTCCATTACATCCATTCGGTGGGATGAAACGATAAAGGTCATCTCTTTGGTGTGTTCGTCTATAAGATCTGTGAGCTCCTGAGTTCTAATAATATCGAGCCCATCGAATGGCTCATCGAATAAGAAAAGTTTTGGGTTCGTTAAAAAACCTATCGTCGTCTGCACTCGCCGCCGCTGGCCTTTTGAAAGCTCTCGGCCTCGCTTTTTCATTAACGGCGCCATTTCGAGGAGCTCGATATATTTTGCCCCCGCCTTTTTAAAGTACAAACCATCGCGGTGCTTCATCCGGCACCAAAGTTTTATATAGTCCTCTACATAAATATCAGAGAATACCGAGCCCATTTCAGGGCAAAAAGCCATATGTTCTTCGGGTACAAGATTAGTTGTTGTGCCACGATGGGTGAATGAGCAACGCACCTCACCTTTTTCGGGACGCACCAATCCGAGGATCGTTTTGATAAGGGTCGATTTGCCAGCACCGTTGTGACCAATAACCGCGACAACTTGGCCTGCGAACTCGGCGTTATCAGCAGTTAGCGCAAGAGTCTCATTGTAGCGTACCTTCAGATTCGAGGCCGTTATCGTTAGTGTTGGTTTTTCGTCAATCATTACAGCTCCTCAAGATGTGCGCCAAACCATTTCGTATTCGCCCGTATCGCAAACACGAGTGCAGTAACACTCAGAATACTTTGCACCACAAGTACGTTATCACTCGGCACAAAGATTGGTGCCAGCAGTACCGGAACGATACCGACAAGGGGAAATGCAGCAATTAAATCCCGCGTAGTGACCGCACTGGATGAATCAAAGAGGAGCGTCATGCCCCAGACCGAACCACCAACAACGCAGAGAAAAAACGGTATATATCGATAAACGAAACTTAAAGGTGAATACTTCGTTCGGAGCTCAGAGATTGAAGCGATCGTTCCTGCAAGAGAGAACATCGCGGTCATCGCAATCAGCCATAAACCAAATGCTGCGCCATCTCCACCGAAGGCGAATGTCTTAGTGTGTTTTGTCGCCATCGAGGTAAATACCGAGTACGAGAAAGGCACCGAGCTCATAAGAAAACAGGCAACGCGTGCACCGGTAAGAACCCATAGAGATCCGTAAAAAACGGATCGACCTGATGCGGCAACGAGTGGAAGTAGTGAGCCGCTTGCCGCAAAATAATCGAGCACCTTGCGGTGCGATTTCATCGCTAGCCACGCTCCGATAATAATTAAGGAGGCGATATTCAAAATCCCGATGATCGTTGCGTTAATCTCGCTTAGCGGGGTCGGCGCATAAAGACCAGGCAAATTTAGAATCTCTTTACCGAGCTTAGCGCCCGATGAGAGGGGATCGGCATCAGGCATTGATGCGATAAGTTCGGCCTGTTCCGAGCGACGAGCTATCGAGAGAAGAATAAGCCCCCAAACACTGAAGAGATGAGCCTTTACTGGATTAGTAGTAGGCGTGATGATGATATCGCTTCTACAGCTTCGACACAGATGAAGTTTAAGAAACTTTCCGGTAAGCCGATCGCGATACGGCGTAGCATCAAAGTTCGCCGGATTATCAACTCGCAGAACGACATCGTAACGGCCTAGTGAGCATCCCGATGGTGACGAAGGGGGCTGCTCCGCTAACGCTGCTGGAGCAAGCGCGGCATCGCGCGATGGTGTTTCCCACCGGCAGACAGTTATCGGGGGGAGATGACCACTAGAACCAAGTAGTTTGGCCCGTACAAATTCCCCCTCGCGGTTCTGCATCTTTACTCGATTAGAGGGCGAGTCGTATGTATCGACAACATTGAGTAGTGAGGCAGTCACGGTCGCTTGAGCGATGACGAGGATGAAGCTCACTAGTAGGGGAAAAAGAAATAGAGATGCAAAAAGACGGGGTACCCGCATTAGTGCGACAGCGACCCGCAGAATCTCCCAAATGGTAGCGATGGGCCCGCGGTTATGAGGAGTAAGATTATTCATCATTCAGGGATTCACTATTCTCTGCGGAGAGAAGCTCTGTGCCGTTAAAAAGGGGCGGTGAGGCTGTAGGTAGTGCTCCCTGAAAAAAAGTGTAACTACATAATCTTGCTTTTAAAAATTCGATTTTTAAAAGCAAGATTATGCAACTTTTTGAGCAGCTATGCTCAGAAAGTTGCAATTTCAGGGAGCACTCCGGACCACGAAGGGTCCGGCAAACGTCGATAGACGTTTGGGCGACGCCCACAAAATCGCGCTAGAAGCGATTTTGTGGGCTTGGAGCCACCTTGAAAAACCCATGGAGGGGTTTTTCAAGGCCAACTACAGACTCTTTGCTTTAATCCACTCGACGATCGCCTCGACTCGGTGTTCACCCGCCAACCGCGCAACCTCTTTACCTTCCTTAACGATCAATACCGTACCCTGTTCTTCAACGCCATATTTCTTCAAAAGCTCCTCATCTTTGTCAAAATCGATCTGAAACGCCGCTATATCCGCGACTCCGTCGAGAGCCTTTTCAAGCGCAACGTGTCCTTTCTTACATGAAGGACACCAATCGGCATAAACCTCAACCAGCACAGGCTTTCCACCAGTCATCGCCTCTTGCACCTTTGTTTCTTCATAAGGCACCAACGTTCTTGCGAACGCCTCCTCACCTAAACAAAACACCGAACCAAAAACGAGGGAGGTTACCAAAAATCGCCGAAAGCCCATATCGCCCTTTGAGAAAAATTATACGGTTTGAAAAATTGCTCGGTCCAAAAAGAGTAACATCACCGAAAGCGCTTGAATTATGCACCACCCCGCCCCATACTAAAAGGACTCACGGGGGTGTTCCGGTTTCGACGGGATTCGTCAAGGTTGAGGTAAGCACGTCCAGGGTCCGCTGGCCTGGTAAAAAAGCGGATAAAAACATCTGCAAACGCTGATGATTTCGCTGACGTAGCTGTTGCTGCCTAACGGTTAGACAACTACTGAAGCACAAGAAGCCTACCCCACAAGGGTCGGCTTCGGTTCGAGGGGGTGGTGCTTGTACGCTCTCCCGGGCCTCACTTTCATAAGCTCGCTGCGAACAGTTGACTCACCGTTCACAGCTAAATCCAGAGTCTAGCCTCCCCCCATCCTGCCTGTCGGAGTGGTGGTGGTTAAATTAAATGACCGGCTAAGCGTGTAGAAGATTTCGACTGCGGTTTCTCGGACAGGGGTTCGATTCCCCTCACCTCCATTCGACTCGTTCGCTGCGCTCACTCGCTCATGGCAAGCCACTTTTTTTGGGGCGCAGCGAATGAGGCGAATGCCCTGAGCGAGCGTAGCGAGTCGAACGGGCTTTTTTCTATAAGTAGGGCGTCGCAATTCTCATGTTAAAGCGTCAAAATCACAAGGATTGCAAAATGCACCGGCGGTAATAATCTCAGGAGTCTATCTCGAGAATTGCGATCCCTTACCACTTTTTTTGGGGCGCAGCGAATGAGGCGAATGCCCTGAGCGAGCGTAGCGAGTCGAACGGGCTTTTCTAGAAGTTAGAAAACTCTTCTCTTAGCGAGCTCCTTAAGCGTTTTCCGATTACCTAATATCAATGCCTCTTTCTTCTCCCTCGTCCACCCTTTGATTTGCCGCTCCCGCTTGAAAGCATCAGCCTCGTTCTCAAACTGCTCGGTATAGGCGACCTCCCACGGCCTGAATTTGGAAGTATGCGGACACCTCCCGCTATTGTGGTAGCTGAGCCGTTGGCTCAAATCAGCAGTACTGCCGACATATAGCTGCCCCGGCCTGCCCTGAGCAAGGTCGAAGGGAGCGAAGTTGAAGGGCCGGCTCATGCTTCTCAGAATATACACGTACTTCATATCTCTATAATCGGATATTCTGGCGAAAAGTTGCTCCTCTTAGAGATCGATAGATATCAAAATAATTGACTACCTCAAACAATCTGGTGGACTGGGAAATTATTCGTTAGGAGAAAAGTGTTCCCTAATAATTGTTCAAAGTTCAGCACTCCGTCCTTGATGTGACGTTTCCCACACGTCGAAAGCATTCTTTTACTTAAACCTCTTTTAAACTTAACCCATTAATTCGAAGCGTCTAACGCTGCGATCTTTTTCCGCAGCTGCCACTTCAGGGAGCACTGAAATGAACAATACTACTAACACACCCTTCTTGGCTGTCTTATCTGTGACCTTTAATTGTTTGCCAATTTTGACCCAGCTTAGTCCAGCGGCTCTTAGACGCTTGGATTTAGCACTAAGCAGCTGATACTGGTGCGGATCTTCTAAATATAGAGGGAACTCTAACGGCGCCTCTGTAATGGTTCGAATTGGTGCATACCACCTCCATTCGACTCGGGCCAAAGGCCCTCGCTCATGGCAAGCCATTCTTGCCCGAGGTGAATGGACTGGGAGAGAGCGTTAGCGAGTCGAATCAAGCGAGCGTCAGCAAAAACCTCCAAAAAGAATCAATCACAACCCCGTCCTCCTCTTCGCCAAAAACTTTCCCCCCTCCACATTTCCCGCAATCAACGCCTCCTTTTTCGCTCGGGTCCATCCCTTCATCTGCCGCTCTCGTTTCAGAGCATTAAGCTTATTAAAAAACTGCTCGGTATGAACGATTCGTATAGGACCTCTTTACCTCAGAGGCATATGAGATCCATACGAGGCGTCAAAATCTCGTTAATCAAATCGGGAGCATCGTGACTACCTACCCATCAGGACCAATTTGGTTGGTGAATTGGCAAAATCTAGTTGGTGGCATACAAGTTGCTTGCATCCATCGCGGTGTTTTTATCGAGCCGATCTCTTTGAACTATTATCATGAGGAAAAATAGCCATGCGAATACTTCGTCTTCTAGCCCTCCTTCTGACTCTCACGGGTGCGTCAGCTCTCGCTCAGTCAGAGGGAAACCAGCTAGAATGTAAAATAAATCTTTGGCAGTCACGAAGGGATTCGAAGCACGAAACTTTAGGGTATAATGCAACTCGATTAGAGCCTCGCACGAGATACGGCCAGAAATTCTCCTCTTTTCCGCTCGATCTGCAGAAAGTAGGCGAAGAGGCTTGGCTCCATCAGAACCTGTGCGTTGGCAAGCGTGACTTCAGACAAGGCAGTTTCGCCGGAACGTTGTGTGTTGTGGTGATGACCTCGCGGGAGTCGGAGGAAAATCCCTCTGTATCATCACTTGTGATTGATGTATCGCGCGTGGGAAAGACCAGCCTGAATTCGGTAGGCAAGCTTTCGTCCGTCCTCGGGGATAATCTAGGCGGTTTTAGCACCACCGTACCGTTTGACGTTTCTGGTAGAGCCGTATCCATAATCCAAGCTTTACCTTCGGCCAGCACAAGGGGAGATCTTCTAAAAATTGAGATCTCCTGCGAAGCGTGATGCGCTAACGAGAGTAAACTCGGCGTTCTGGTCAACGGAGCGCTGCCGCCTATAGCCGCAGGTTACGGCTTCATGGCCGACAGTTTGATCTTGTCCTCGAAAAATTGACAGTAGAGAAGAGCGAGTTTTCCACAGGCGGCGTCGGCTGAGCTGAGTATGGCTTCGCTCGCCGCCGCCGATGGAAAATTCTTTGCGGCACTTCAAGCAGCGTTCCTTCATTCGAATTCTGCTGGTGAGATGTTGGCCAGAGTAGAGTGTCTCCGATATGGACCTCTTTAACTCAGAGGCATAGAGGTCCAAGTAAGGGGTGTATAGGACAGTCCTGATACCAACGCGGTTCAAGTGTCACTGTCCTTCTTGCAAAATCTCGACCTAACAGCCAGACGGCACCACAAGCGGCTACGAAATCACTTGAGGAGATGGCATGCCTCGGATATCGTTGAGAATATTGATTTTCCTACCCTTCACGGAAGAACAAACATCATGGCATTAGAGAACAAGCTGAATATCACCAACCAGGTTGAGCTCGCGAAAGCCGAGGAGAAAATCAGTAAACAGAAGGCCAAACAGCTCTTCGAGAGTGGTGCAATAAACACGATAGAGGTGGGTACGTTCTCGGGGCTGGCGCGGATTCACGAGGTTTTGTTTGAGGATATTTACAATTTTGCGGGCAAAATGCGTGAGGTAAATATCGCCAAGGGGAATTTCCGCTTTGCACCGCTGATGTATCTTAAACAGTCGTTGGCGTACATCGATGGTATGCCGCAAAGCACATTCAATGAAATTATCGAAAAATATGTAGAGATGAACATCGCCCACCCTTTTCGCGAAGGGAATGGTCGCGCTACCCGCATCTGGCTCGATTTGCTTTTAAAGCAGGAGATCCAAAAAGTAGTCGATTGGAATCAAGTTGATAAAGACGCCTACCTCTCTGCCATGGAGCGCAGTGTCGTTAAGGATGTTGAAATCAAACAGCTCCTAGCTGCCGCATTAACCGATAAAATCAACGATCGCGAAACTTTTATGAAGGGCATCGATGTGAGTTATTACTATGAAGGCTACTGCGAATTTAAGACGGAAGATTTGTGATAGCGCTGCGGAAGGTTCGCAAGCAAAGAGGTGGACAAGCAAGTGGGTAGAGACTATTTAGACCCAAATTTTACACGATAGAGTAACGAGGCATGAGCACAAACCCAAGTAGCGGAGCTACCTCTATACCTCTGAGCGATAGAGGTAAAGTAGTTGTAAATCTTCTTCCTATGACGCATGACAACACAGCAGGGTTGGAGAAATGACCAAGAGAAAGCCGCCGCAGGTCTCCACTAAGCGCGAGGTTTCCCTCGTCCGCTCCTCGGCGGCCGAGTACCTGACCTTCGTCGCCGCCAGCGGCCAGGGGGGCGTCGAGGCTGTCTATGCAGACGAGAGCATCTGGGTCACGCAGAAGATGATGGGCACCCTCTACGACGTAGAAACCCAGACCATCAACTACCACCTGAAAAAGGTATTCAGTGACAGCGAGCTGGAGGAACCAGCAGTTATTCGAAAATTTCGAATAACTGCTGCCGATGGAAAGAATTACGACACCCAGCACTACAGCCTGCCCGCTATTATCGCGGTGGGCTACAAGGTGAATTCCGAGCGCGCAGTCCAATTCCGCAAGTGGGCCACGGGCATCATCGAGCAATTCACCATAAAGGCCTACGTGATGGATGACGATCGGATCAGAGCCGGTGGTTCGGTCCTCACCGATCAGTATTTCGAAGAGCAGCTGCAGCGCATCCGCGAGATTCGCATATCGGAGCGCAAGTTCTACCAGAAGATCACCGACATCTACGCCACAGCCATTGACTACGACGTGACGGCGCAGGCCACGAAGCGCTTCTTCGCCACGGTGCAGAACAAGTTGCACTGGGCCATCCACGGCCAAACAGCGGCGGAAGTGGTCTACTACCGCGCCGATGCCGACCAGCCCAACATGGGCTTGAAAACCTGGAAGGATGCGCCAGCGGGGAAGATTCAGAAGTTCGATGTCGTAGTCGTCAAGAATTACCTCACCGAGCCCGAATTAGCTCAACTCTCCCGTCTGGTCAACGCCTATCTGGATGTGGCCGAGGACATGGCACAACGCAGGATCCCGATGACGATGCAAGACTGGGAAACCCGCCTCAACCGTTTCATCGAGGCCACTGACCGAGAAGTGTTGCAGGACGCAGGCAAGGTCACGGCGGAAATCGCCAAAGCCCACGCTGAGAGCGAATTCGAGAAATACCGCATCGTGCAGGATCGGTTGTTTGAAAGCGATTTCGATAGGCTAATTAAACAGGTGGAATCGGGCAACAAACCTGACAAGGACTAGGACTGAAGCGCATGGCCACGAAGAAAACACCGAGAGCTAATCTCAGCTGGACCGATGTCAAAGCCAAGCTAGCCGATTTCGACCGTGCTGGTTTACTGGGGCTGGTGCAAGACCTTTATGCGGCCAGCAAGTACAATAAGGCTTTCCTGCATGCCCGCTTCGGGCTGGGCGATGACCCGCTGGAGCCCTACAAGGATGCGATCATCTGCTGGATCAATCCACCGGATCTTCGAAATCCAATTTCTGTAAGCAAGGCCAAGAAAGCCATCAGCGACTACAAAAAGGCGCTAGGCCAGCCCGAGGGTTTGGCCGAACTCACAGTTTTCTATTGTGAGGAAGTGTTCGATTTTCTGGCTGGTTGCGGCATAGATGACGAAGGCTTTTATGCCGCACTGGTGCGGATGTTCGAGCAGGCATTGAAATATGTACTGGCTCTGCCCAAGAAGCAACAGGCAGGATTTCTGCCCCGGCTCGACCGGGTACGCCAGTTGGGACGAAACGTCGGCTGGGGTGTGGGCGATGATTTCGACCAATTCTGGTCAGAAGCCGGTTTGGCGTGTGCTGAGTGAAAAAGATGGAAAAATTGGTGGTGAGCAATTAGCGCATCACCGACATGGAAGTCTGGGATGCCGACTACTTTGATATAGAAGCCCCGGCGTACATCACGATCCATAAAGACCTTACCGGCACCCCCTTACCTCTATACCTCTGAGGTATAGAGGTAATGTATAGAGGTAATAAGTAGCCTCTTGCATATTCGTGGAGCGTGAAATCAAAAAGACGCTCCACAAAGTCACAAAACCACACGCCCTTCAGCCAAATTAATCAGGCGGTAAAAGCAGAGAGTCGCAGGCCGTCGGCCTGCCGACCCCATGCAGCTGAATGAGTATCCCCCGCATTTCGCAAATGCTCTTAATTTCGGGCAATTCGCCCATAAAAAGAGCCCTAACTCACCTTCGCTGCAACAACCCGAATCGTCGGCTGAAAGTGTCCTCCTGTTCTGTTGGAAGGTGTCATCGGTACTACGATCGAAAGAGGATAGTCGTCACCTGGATTTAGAGAAAGGTCGCTTAGGGTCAGGAGCTCTTCTCCTTCAGGCGTGTCGCGATCGGTGATGGGCGATGGCGACATTTCTCCTTCAGGAACCCAGCCGTAGGAAATTCCGAGGGTAACCTCATCAACTCGCGCGCCGCCGCCATTGTGGAGGGTTGCTGATACTCGGAATTGCTCTTGGCATTCATCGGGACTCTGGCACGATTCGATATTCGTTCGGACTTCAGCAAGAGTCGGTCGCTGTGCAATTGCGAGAGCGTACTGAGCGTCCTTTCCCCAGAGTAGCTCGAGCTGATAGTGGGCGAGCTCGCGGGCATTGATTGTTGCTGCAAATGGAACCTCACCACCTGCATCAATTACGGGCTCGATCTCTTCGGCGGGATCTTGGAACTGAGCAAGAGCCGCTACTGAGGTTGTAGCTCGCACTGCTTCCTTGCCTTCTCTGTAACCAACAAGTTGAATCGCCACCTCATGAGGTGCCCAAGGAATCGCTCCTACGACCGTGCCGCTCACAGAGAGCTTCTCTCCATCGTACGATTCATCTGCAACGGAGAGCTGAAAGGGAGATTGTAGAGGAGCTTCAAGAGGATCGACCAAAAGCTGCTGCTCGGAGTTTTTTTCTGTCTCTCTCAGGATCGTGCCGCACCCTCCAAGGAGGGCGCATTCAACGATTAAGATAGCACTCAGAAGGAGCGAATGCAGAGCTTTTGCGAGCCTCATATAAGCTCTCCCCTTTATGACCCAATCGCTTCTTCTTCAGTCATACTGTGCGTATCGTGGAGCTGCCATCCATCCCCTAACGAGAAGACCCAGAGCTGCTCTTCGAAACTCTCAGTAACGACGAGGGAACTCTTCGCGTAACGCTTGGTCGCAACAACGACCCTCCCTCTGTTTGTTTCATCGTCAAATGAGGTCGATACAACATTCGTTGAGACGACCTGAGCACGGCGACCGAGCGCGGAGAAGTGACGCTGCATATCATCACGTTTCTCTGGCGCAACGAGCGCAAGTGCATCACCGATATTTCCCCAATATACGGCCTCCTCATACTTTTTGACGGTCTCACCCAATTTTACACGACGACTACCAGAGGTGACTCCAACGTCATTTGCAGCCTGAATAAAGGGAACGAACAAGCATCCGGTAAGAAGGGCGCAGAGAAGAAGAACAAATCGCATGTAGTCCTGATTTAAAAAATAGTCGTTTTCAGTGATTTCGGAGCGCCTTTAGTTGATTCATCCGCTCCTGAATGCGGAGCTCGTACCCTCTATCGCTCGGTTCGTATAGGGTCAACGCAGAGATCTCCTCGGGCAAGAAATTACTCGTCGCATCGACTGCTCCATTTAGATCGTGCGGATAGAGATATCCTTCACCGTAACCCGCCTCCTGCATTATCTTCGTTGGCGCGTTGCGCAAATGAAGAGGGACAGAGGCTCTCGGGAAATTGCGGATTGCCTTTATCGCTCCGTGCATCGCAAGATAGCTTCGATTCGACTTAGGCGCGGTCGCAAGATAGGTGATGCACTGAGCTATCGGGATTCGCGCCTCGGGGAACCCAATTCGATCATACGCCTCTGCTGTTGCAACCGCCAGCTGCAGCGCCCTCGGATCGGCGTTTCCGATATCTTCTGAGGCGAAAATTATCATGCGGCGAATCACAAATGCTGGATCGTCCCCCGCCTCAAGCATCCTAAATCCCCAATAAAGGGCAGCATCAGGATGAGAGCCGCGCAGACTTTTGATGAATGCGGATGCGATATCGTAATGACTATCGCCAGCTCTGTCGTGTCGTATCATTCTATAGCGACTAAATCGCTCAAGAAGGGCATCACGCTCGAGTGGCACCTCTACCCCGGAAAGCTCCTCTACCATCGATAGAAGACTACGTGCATCACCCTCAGCAGCCTCAAGTACTATCTCGCGAATTTCGTCGGTGCAAGATATCGACGCATCTCTGAGGGCGCGATCAAGAATTGTCGAAAGAGCTTGTTTCGGAAGTGGGTTGAGCTGAATTACACGAACCCGCGAAAGAAGCGCAGAGGTGAGATAAAACGAGGGATTCTCAGTAGTCGCCCCTATTAGGGCAATAGTGCCTCGCTCAATGTGAGGCAAGAATGCGTCCTGTTGCGCTTTATTAAAGCGGTGTATCTCATCAAGAAAGAGAACGGTTTGTCGTTGTTGATGTTGGTGTTGGGCGGCATCAACAACGGCACGCACCTCCTTAACGCCGCTTAGTACAGCGGATAACTCAACAAAAGTTACAGGAAAAGTGGAACCGACCAATCGAGCAAGAGATGTTTTTCCAACTCCAGGTGGTCCCCATAAAATGAGCGATGGCACCGAGCCCCGCCCCTCCCGCAATCGCTCCAAAATCGCCCGTTCCCGAATTCCCTCGTGTTGAAAAGCCGCCCACGTTTCGGGACGAAAACGCTCTGCAAGCGGAACATGCTCGGCTTGATGCGTACCATTGCGGTTGAGTTCGGATCCGTTTGCGTCCATAAAGATAGGAATTTAGCTCATCAATTTCTATAGTGGAGTATTTAGCCTCTGGAGCAGAAGCCCATAGTAGACAAAGCCCTTCTCTGCTTGATCAAGTCCAAAGTTTTCATTCGGAGAGTGAATATTGTCTCTCTCAAGTCCGTATCCTACGAGTATAGGTTCAGCGCCTGATGCTGATGCGAGTTTACTTAAAATCGGAACACTGCCTCCCTCCCAGAGTAGCTTTGGCTCAGCTCCGTGTAGTTCAGCGAGCACCGACTTTGCAACCTTAACGTAGCGACCATCAGGCTCAACCCGAAGAACGCCTCCCGTTTTATCCGTGCGAACGACTTCAAGCCGCATACCCTGCGGAATTTGCGCGGTGAGATGCGCGGTCAAGCTCGAAAGACACCTAGCTGGATCAAGATTAGGAACCAACCTAATCGAAATTTTCACCCGTGCGCACTGCGGGATAATCGTCTTTCCACCTGGGCCAGTATAACCAGCGTAAAGACCGTTTACCTCAAGAGTTGGATGGAGCCCCCTCCGCTCACCGAGTCCTCTTCCCTGTTCACCTCCATTTGGTGGAACACCCAACATATGCTCGATCTCTTCCGCAGTAAATCCGATCCCTACTTCAGCTGCATCCTTAAGTTCCTCGGAGGGCTCGACAAACCCATCAAAAAAACCGGGCACCGAGATTTTCCCCGAGGAGTCAAAGCAGCTCGCTATCAACTTCGAGAGCTCAATCGCTGGGTTTCGGACAAGCCCTCCAAAAATACCTGAGTGAAGATCCCGATTCGGACCGTAAAGGGCATATTCAATCTCCGCGATACCGCGCAACCCTACACAGAGATATCCCTCGTCAAGATTAGCAACTCCAGTATCGCTCACCAGCAGAACATCTGCCTTAAAAAGGCCCCGATATTTCTCAAGAACGTCGACCAATCCGCGGCTTGCGATCTCTTCTCCACCCTCAATTAAAACGCGCACCGTTCCCTTTAAAAAACCTTTCGCTCGCATCAGCTCGAGCGATTTCAATATAAAGAAAAGCTGCCCCTTATTGTCTTCAGCGCCCCGCGCCCACAGACGGTCTTCGCGGAGATCAGGCTCAAAAGGGGGCGTTTTCCATAATTCCAGTGGGTCGGGTGGCTGCACGTCGTAATGACCGTAGATCAGCAAAGTCGGAAAAGCGGGATCGCCCTGCAATTCACCGTACACGAGAGGAAGCAAAGGGGTCTCCAGAAGCTCTGTACGGAATCCTAATTTATCGAGAAATTTTTTGACCCAATCAGCGCACTCAAGACAGTCAGGATGATACGAATCGTCGGCGCTGATGCTCGCAAATCGAAGAAATTCCTTCCACTCATCGATGTAGCTATCGAGGTGGTCATTGAAATAGGAAACAAGCTGCTCATTGGTCATCTGGCTTGAGGGGAAAGAATCTGAGCTTGTCTGCTTTTCATTCATAGAGAAAACTCCGTTCATGCAGTTTTTGGCCGTATTTGTCGGTTATTTGTGATGAAGGCTTTTAGATTTGATCAATACTCAGCACGTAACAACAGAGTTCGCAGCCTCTTAAGAGCATCCTACCTCTCCGATTGGGAAGGGGCAAACTTGAGATACAAGCAGCGGTCCAAAGAGGCACAAGTTCTGCAGAAATAGCCAAGCAGTGCGGAAAAAAATGGTTCCGTAGTGAATATAAAACTCCTACCAACCAAGCCGCTTACTCCAAAGTCCCTTCTTCGAGTTGTCGCTCTTCGCAGCCCCATTCTCCGATTTCACCCGCTTTCCAGCACCAGCCTCTTCAATTGAAACGTGCAAAGGAGAGATTCCCCAGATCTCTTCGCTGTACTCCTTCACGGTGCGATCAGAGGAAAAATATCCCATACGCGCTGTATTGAGAATTGAGCTTTTCGTCCAATCATCGCCCCGACAATAAGCAGCATCGACTCTATCTTGTGCCTCAAGATAAGAATGAAAATCTGCGAGAAGACAGTATTCATCGCGCCACAAAAGGCTCTCAAGAATGGGACGGAAAAGGTCGCGGTCGCCTCGAGAAAATAGACCTGAGCAAAGGCTGTCGACGACCCGTTTTAGTTCGAAATTTGTTTCAACGCGCTCCGATGGAATATACCCTCGCGCTTTCAAATCTCGCACCTCCGGCTCAGTCATACCAAAGAGGAAGAAATTCTCCGCACCAACGGCCTGCCTGATCTCAATATTTGCACCATCGAGTGTGCCAATTGTAAGAGCACCGTTGAGAGCAAACTTCATATTGCCGGTACCGGAAGCCTCTTTTCCAGCGAGCGATATCTGCTCCGAGATATCAGCTGCTGGGTAGACACGCTCACCAACTGATACAGAAAAATTCTCTAAAAAGACTACTCGTAAGTATTGATTCACAGCTGGATCGCTATTAACAACCTCTGCGACCGAATTAATGAATTTTATGATCAACTTCGCCATAGCATACCCGGGTGCCGCTTTTCCTCCGACAATAATCGTGCGGGGTTGAAACGATTGCCGAGGCGAATCCTTGATCTGAAAATAACGCGCTACAACAAAAAGCCCCAGAAGGAGCTGCCGTTTATACTCATGAAACCGCTTAACCATGATATCAAAAAGTGATACTGGATCGACTGAGATTCCTTGATGACGCCCAATATGATCTGCAAGTATCCGCTTATTATCCTCTTTGAAGATCCGCCAAGTTTCCCGAAATCGCGGATCGGGGAGCGAACGCTCGAGGAGTGAGAGCTGACTGAGATCCTTAATCCATCCAGTACCGATCTGTTCGGTAATAAGATAGGTAAGCTTCATATTTGCAAGCATCAACCATCGTCGTGGGGTTACTCCATTTGTCTTATTACTGAAGCGCTCTGGCCACATATCATGGAAATCGCGCAGCAGTTGCGTAGTCACCAACTCAGAATGCAGCGCAGCAACTCCATTTATCGCGTGGCTACCAACCGTTGCGACATACGCCATCCGAACCTGTTTTTCTTCACTCTCTTCGATAAGAGACATACGTGAGATTCGCGCATCATCATTCGGAAATTTTTCTTTAACCTCACTCAGAAACCGTTGGTTAATCTCGTAAATGATCTCGAGAATGCGGGGCAAAAGTTTTCCAAAGAGCGAAACAGGCCACCGCTCAAGCGCCTCAGGTAAAAGGGTATGATTGGTATAGCCGAAGGTGTTCACCGTCACCTTCCATGCCTCATCCCATGTCAAACCATGCTCATCAATCAGCAATCGCATCAATTCAGGAATCGCGACGGCAGGATGAGTATCGTTTAACTGAACTGCTGTCTTCACACTAAATTCGCGAAGATCGGAGTGTTTTAAAAGATAGATCCGCACCATATCTTGGAGCGAGCACGACACGAAGAAATACTGCTGACGTAATCGGAGCTCTTTCCCCTCAATCGTCATATCATTAGGGTACAGTACCTTTGAGATAGTCTCTGATGCGGTTTTTTCGGCGACTGCTCGAGCGTAGTCTCCTGCGTTGAAAATACCAAAATCGAAATCACAACTAGCTCGGGCCCGCCACAACCGTAGGGTATTAACGGTCGCAGTATTATAACCTGGCACCAAAGTATCGTACGGAACTCCAACAACGGTATGATCTGGTCGCCAAACACGTCGAGGAGGCCCATCACTTGCCTGAACCGTCTCGGTCGTACCACCGAACTTAACCTCAAACCTGAGCTGCAATCGAGGTATTTCCCACGGATTGCCAAGAGCTAACCATGTATCTGGCTTTTCCTGCTGCCAGCCGTCAATTATTTCCTGACGAAATATTCCAAAATCATACCGAATTCCGTACCCATGCGCGGGCATCTCAAGAGTCGCTAATGAATCAAGAAAGCATGCGGCAAGACGACCGAGTCCACCGTTCCCTAATCCGGGATCAGGTTCCTGCTCGAGCAAACGAAAAAGGTCAACCGAAAGCTCCTGCAGCATTACCCGAGCTTCATTAAAGAGCCCCGTATTGAGGAGATTATTTCCTAATTGAGGACCGACCAGGTATTCGGCCGAAAGGTAGAACATCGCCTTTTGATCAGAGGCGAAAAAGGTCTCTATTGAACGGATCCATCGATGCATCAATCGATCGCGTACCGTATACGAGAGCGCAAGGTACAGATCCTTTGCACTCGCAAGCTCCGCGTTCACTCCCTGAGTGTAAAAAAGATGATCGATAAATGATCGGCGAAGATCTTCACGCGATTCACCTATTCGATCATCCTCTATAACACCCCCAGAAAACGGAGTACTGCCTCCCAGCCAGGAGAATGCATCGTTATGAAGATATCGATCACGCACCATCGGCGCGGGCGAAGGTTGAGCTGTGGCAGCTTTTTTCATGAAGAGGTGCCCCTTATGATGGGAATAGAACGGCACAAAAATTGTGCGAACGACCCAAACATCGTAAGGGGTGAGAGAATGCCGCTCAACAGGTAAAATTATTGAGCAGTAGAGAAAGTGCGGTCGAGGTCGGGGAAGTCCCCGATTAACCTACCTCGCCACGAGCAGCCAATTCCCGCTTCAGCAAGAGCTCTGGTGTCAGCTGAAGCCCGAGCTCCCGCAACGTTAGATCGGGAACCGTCGAAGGAGCACCCATCATCAGGTCTTCAACGGTTTGTGCCATCGGGAATGGGACCACTTCGCGAAGGGTCGTAGCGTGCGAAAGGAGCATCACCATACGCTCGATACCTGGTGCCATACCGCCGTGCGGTGGAGCGCCGAACGAGAATGCTCGTATCATTCCGCCAAACTTTTCATTAACCGTTTCTCGACTGTAGCCAGCTATCTCAAATAGCCGATACATCATCTCAGGATCATGATTTCTGATCGCACCACTCGTGAGCTCCATCCCGTTGCAAACAATATCGTATTGGTAGGCAACCAGATCAAGTGGAGCTTGTCGTTCAACGGCTTCAAAGCCACCCTGTGGCATCGAGAATGGGTTGTGTGCAAATTCAATCGCGCCGGTTATCTCGTTCATCTCGAACATCGGGAAATCGACGATCCAACAGAATCGATAGACATCTTTTTCAACGCAACCACATTCGGCTCCCACCTTTAGGCGGAGCTTTCCTAGAGCGCTCCTAGTTTTCGTCCCGGGCCCCGCCGCGATGAAGATAATCGAGTGTGGAGAGCCTGCAGATCCACGAGCATCACTCACCGCATTACATATCGCCTGCTGTTCAGAAGGTGATAACACCTTGGCAAAAGAACCCTTAATTTCATCCGGCGACACGAGGAGGTATCCCAATCCCGAACCGGTGATTCTCTTATAGAATTCGACGCTATCTTCAAGCACTCGGCGTGATGGAAGCTCCTTAACGGGGAACGCCAGAGCAATAACCTCGCCCCGCTCCTCGATACAGCGGCGTATAACCTGGAATTCGGTTTCCCTTAAAAGGTCGGTAATCGTGACGAGCTCCTGAGGAATCCGCAAATCAGGCTTATCCGATCCAAACCGCTCTATAGCATCGGCGTACCGAATTCGGGGAAATGGGGTATCAGTGATTTGCCACGCCGAGAATGTTCGAAACACCTCGGGAAATAGCCGCTCGCCCACCGCAAATACATCATCCTGCTCGACAAAAGACATCTCAAGATCGAGCTGATAGAACTCACCGGGAGAACGATCGGCGCGCGGGTCTTCGTCTCGGAAACAGGGCGCTATCTGAAAATAACGGTCGAAGCCAGCCACCATAAGTAGCTGCTTGAATTGCTGGGGTGCCTGCGGAAGCGCAAAAAATTTGCCTGGATGGAGACGAGAGGGAACCAGATAATCACGCGCGCCCTCGGGTGAGCTAACGGTAAGTATTGGAGTCTGAAATTCGTGGAACCCGAGATCGTGCATGATCTCGCGGATTTTTTTTATTACCGCGGAACGGAGCAAGATATTATTGTGCAACCGAGAGCGACGAAGCTCAAGGAATCGGTAAGTCAGCCGAAGCTGCTCAGCGGCGTTATCATCATCAGCGATCTGAAACGGCAGAACGGCTGCTCTTGATTGAATCTCCACCGAGGAAACCTGGACCTCGATATCGCCCGTCGGCATCTTCGAATTACGGACTTCGACCGCGCGCTCAACAACCAGCCCCCTAACCGTAATTACTGACTCAACCCGCACATCTGCGATAGCAGCGGCGCACTCATCAGCGAGAACAAGCTGGGTAACCCCGTAGGTGTCTCTTAAGTCGATAAACACAATCGATCCGTGGTCGCGTTTTCGCTCAATCCACCCCGACAGCATCACCTCTGATGAGGTATGCGCAGCGCGCAGCTCTCCACAGGTGTGTGTTCGATAACTGCTCTTGGTCCCAGACATACGAACTCCTCATTTACCGAGTGAGACGTCCTCGCCTCTACTCAATCAAACTCTAAATAGTGCTAATTATCGTACCGATTACCGATCCGCTTCTCAAGGAGAGGCCGCTACTACCGTCGTTGTCGAAGCAATTCAAGCACACCCTTCGCGATACGCGCTGCCGCTGCCGCATCATCACTCCCCTCTCCCGCCGCCTTACAAAACTGCTCATAGCCTTGCGGAGAAAGCATCTCTTCAAGATGAGCCTGAAGACGGTTCGAGAACGCTGCGCCCTCCGGGCAAACAACCCCTTGGCCTCGTTCAACGAGAAGCTGGGCATTATACTGCTGTTCCTCTGCGCCGGGCAAAGGAACAAGTATAGTAGGTCGTCCCGTGAACCGGAGCTCTCGCATCATGCCGAGCCCTGAGCGGCTGATAACCACTGATGCCCACTGATACACCTCTGTCATCGATTCGATAAAGGTAACGACTGTTGCATCAACTCCGGCTCGCTCGTATGCCGACTTGACCCTCTCGACCGACTCGGGCCGACATTGATGACGAACCGAGAACCCCCGTTCAGCAAAGAAAGGAGCCAGCTCAATGCCCGCCTCATCGAGTGCTCGCGCACCCTGAGAGCCGCCTGTAATAAAAATGGTCCGCCGTTGTTCCGGAGGAATCGGCAAAAACGGCACTGAAACAAGCTCGGGCCGGAGCGGCTGCCCAGTTATAACGGTCTTGGCCCATACCGGCATAACTGCATCAGAGAAGCTCAGCGAGCATTTGGTCGCAACCATGCTCAACAACCAATTCGCCCATCCAGGACGACGCTCCGCTTCATGAATCCAGGTGCGAACTCCCCGCAACGTGCCAACCATTACCGGCAACACAGAGGCGTATCCACCAACACCAATCACAACCCCTGGCTGTAAACGGGCCAAAAGACTCCACGCCTGCACCAAACCCGCAGGAAGGTGAAGAATCCAAGATACGACGCCTCGAACCCCCATTCGTCGCAATTTGCGAGAAAGAACGACATACCGAGGGTATCCCCGTCCATCGATCAATTTCTCCTCCAGCGGAGTACCCGCGCCCACAAAAGCAATCTTTAGATCCGGATCTGCCTCCTGAAGGGCACTGGCGATATATAGGGCAGGCAAAAGATGTCCACCGGTCCCGCTCGCCGCAATAAGCACTGTTCCCGCCATATCTTCCACCAAACTAAACGTGCCACCCGCTCTTTGAAATTTCAAGAGCCACCACCGCTACAACAAACCCCGTTGTCGTGAACGAGCTAAACCAAGAAGCAGCCCTACTGAGGCGAGACTACTTACCAAACTTGAACCACCATATCCAATCAGGGGTAATACGAGCCCCTTCGTCGGAAGCATACCGCTGACAACCCCCATATTAAGGAACGCGGGGAGAGTCACCATAACGGTTAGACCAACAGCAAGAGTAAAGGCAAATATATCGCTCGAGAGCCGTCGCGCCAGAAGTAGCCCGCGCCACAAAAAGAGCAGAAACACGAACAGTACCGCGACACACCCCACAAATCCAAGCTCTTCTCCTATCAGTGCGAAAATAAAATCGGTGTGAGCTGCAGGAAGAAAAAAAAGCTTTTGCTTACTCGCACCCAACCCCACCCCAAAAAGATCTCCGCTTCCTAGCGCAATCAACGATTGATCAAGCTGATATCCTTTACCGCGAGGGTCAGCACCCGGATTTAGAAAATGAATAACGCGCGACATCCGATACGAAGAAGTGACCACCAAAAGCGTTGCTGCAGCAACTCCGCCACCTATCACCGCGCCGAGATGTTTCCACGACACTCCAGCTGCCACACTCATTGCGAGCATTACCGCACACAAGACCGCAGTGCTCCCAAAATCTGGCTGCCACAAAAACAACCCTGCTAAAAGCCCGACGAGCATCGCTGGTCTAACAACTCCAACGACAAACCGATGGAGCTCGTGCTCATGACGGGAAAAAAAACGCGCGATACAGACAACGAAAAGCAGCTTTACCAACTCTCCCGGCTGCGCTGCCGTGAAACCAAGATTTATCCACCGCTGCGCCCCCCCCGCTCGAAGCCCAACGCCGGGAAGCACCGTGAGCAATAGCAAAACAACACACACCGGATAGAGGTATCCGGCCAGCTCTTTAACCCTACTCATATTCAAAAAAGAGAGGGCAAACATCAGCGGAATCCCGATGGCTGCCGAGAACGCCTGACGTTTCAGGAAGAAAAATGGATCTCCCTTATCTTTTTCAGCAAGCACTCCTGTCGCAGAATATATCATTACCAAACCAAAAACGACGAGCGCTATGGTTGCACCTACAAGGACCCGATCACCCACAAGGGGGGGGCGTAATTCTCGAGGTCTTGCCATCAGGGTACTCCCAAAAAAATAACGCTCATCAAAAATGATGCTACCGCGAAACACGCCACGACAAATCAGTAGCTCATATCCATCTAATTGATTTGAAACCGCTCTAAAATCAGCTGAGAAAACCGCTCTCCCCGATCCTCAAAATCGCGAAACTCATCAAAGCTCGCAGCGCCTGGCGAAAACAGAATGATCTCTGGATTATCAGAAAAATCTGAAAGCGCCGCTAAGGCGTCGGCAACTGTAGAAAAATAATCGGAAGAAACCCCGAAATCTTCTCCATCTTTCCGCAGCTTCGAGCCATCCCTTCCAAAACAAACAACCCGAACCTCTCGCCTTTCCCGCTCTTTCAAAATTGCGGCAAAAACAGAGCTCCAAGAGCCCGCCTTTACTGCCCCCCCAAT
Source organism: Bdellovibrionota bacterium (assembly GCA_044345055.1). Classification (GTDB taxonomy): domain Bacteria; phylum Bdellovibrionota_C; class UBA2361; order UBA2361; family OMIW01; genus OMIW01. Next base: position 2,885 of record JBIJBT010000005.1, on the reverse strand, counting down.
CAGAAGAGTAATAGCATGGCGTGGATACTCAGCCCCAACACTTTGAAGCGCCGCTTCGGTTGCTGCTGGAGTTGTAGACTTTGAATCATTAATCACAACCGAAGCACCCCACTGACCGACAATTGCGGTACGGTGTGGTAGTCCTGCAAACGACCTGACGGCACGCTCGAATGCATTCAAGTCTCCCTTCATCGAGAGAAACGCCGCGAGTGCCGCAGCAGCATTGTACCGGTGATGCAAACCAATAAGCTGAGAACCCGTTAAATCGACGAAACCGTTGTTGTCTCCAATACGATATTGCAATCTGTCCAATCCTCGTTCGCGATCATACTCGATGATAACTCCCTGAGCATCAGAATTTATCTCACGTCCAAACCAAACTATTGAACTCTCTATTTCTGAACTAGCCGATCGGACAAGTGGATCATCATAATTTAGAACCGCAATCTTTGAAGAATCGTGTTGCCCAAAAAGACGGAGCTTTGCTCCTCGATATCCCTCCATCGTTCCATGTCGCTCAAGGTGATTCTCGGAGAGATTAAGAAATATTCCAACGTCAGGACAGAGTATCGAGCAGCTCTCAAGCTGATAGCTTGAGGCCTCACCGACTACTACCTCATATTTTTCATCAGTATCAGCGGATGCGATGACAGGTATTCCGACATTACCGCAGAGCAACGAGCGCTTTTCCGACTCCTCCCACGCCGCATGAAGAAGAGAAACCGTTGTACTTTTTCCGTTACTTCCAGTAACGATAACCGAAGCGACCCCAGAGAGAGCTATTCCAAGCTCGAACTCCCCGATCACTGGGATGCCGAGTGACAAAAAACTCTGAGCCATTTGCCCCTTAAGCGGGACTCCCGGACTTATAACAGCTCCGACTACTCCGCTTAGATGCGGCACTATATCAGAGCCTTCAACCCCAAAAATTATCGTTGCACCAGACCGCTGCAGCTCCTCAACCTCAACAACGAGTCCAGACCGGCCCTTGAATCGTTCCTCGCTTTGACCTTCAAAACAGATCGGATAACAGCCGCGACGAAGTAGAAACTTTGCCGTCTCAACACCACTAATACCCAACCCTAAAACTGCAATACGCGACCCAGCCTGAGTAAAAAGTGAGATTATCGATCGCTCTTTCATCTGCCTATCGCAACTTCAGTGTAGTGAGGGAGAAAAGTGCAAGCACGATAGAGATAATCCAAAATCGAACTATTATTTTAGGCTCAGCCCACCCTTTAAGCTCAAAATGGTGGTGAATAGGCGCCATGCGAAAAACTCGCTTCCTTCTCCATTTATATGAATATCTCTGAATTATTACCGAGAGGGTTTCGACGACAAACACCCCCCCCGAAACAACAAGTATGAGCTCTTGCTTGCATAGAACTGCAACAAACCCGAGAACACCGCCAAGTGCGAGTGCTCCGGTATCACCCATAAATACCTGAGCCGGAAATGCGTTATACCAGAGAAACCCAAGCCCAGAGGCCACAATCGCGGCAAGTATGATACTAATTTCACCGAGGTTAGGAACATACGGAACGACAAGATAGCGCGAAATCTCACTGTGTCCTGACACATAACAAAAAACTGCATATGTTGCAGCAACGGTCATCACCGGCCCTATAGCTAAACCATCAAGCCCGTCGGTTAAATTAACCGCATTTGAAGTTCCAATAACAACAAAGACAACAAATGGGATAAAAAGAATACCTAGCGGCAATGCCACCTGCTTGAGGAAAGGAAGCTGAAGAGTAAGCGGAAATGAGCTCCATACAAGCCAACCCGCCGCAAGAGCGGCGATAGAACACTGAAATATTAGCTTCTGACGTTCACTTAATCCTTTGGAATCCTGCTTGGTAATTTTCTTCCAATCATCAAGGAAGCCAACGTAAGCAAATAGATTAAAAACGAGTAAAGTAATCCAAACTGAACCTACTGCAAGATCGCAGAACAATAGCGCCGAGAGAGTAACCGCAACAACGACAACCAAACCACCCATCGTCGGCGTACCGCGCTTTACCTCATGATCACGCGGCCCATCATCACGAATTGGTTGACCCTTAATTCCCAGGCGATGCAATTTTCTGATGAACAATGGTTCGACAACAAGAAGAAATAGGAAACAGAAGAAAAAAGCGCCAAATCCCCTAAAGGTCTGATAGCGAAAAACATTCAGCACTGGGTAGTAACTCGAGAGCCATTGGTAAAGAATATGATAAAGCACAGGAGCTCCTCGTTAGCACCATTGAAAGGGAAGATATCGGCACCTGAGAATAATGAGGGGCTTAGTATTGGTCAATAATAGTAGGCAGATTTGGGCGAGAATCTGAGGATTTTCTGAGGAGCAGCGACTCTGTATGAATCTTTGGCAAAAAGAAGGCCCTTTAATCTCATTTGAGATTAAAGGGCAGAGTTCTGGCGGCGTCCTACTTTCCCGGGATTATCCCAGTATCATGGGCGCTGAGGAGCTTGACGACCGTGTTCGGGATGGGAACGGGTATGACCTCCTCGCCATAACCACCAGAAGTAACGTTCAACGAGTTGGGCGTTACTTCTGTTGGCTAGGGACCAATTTGGTAATGGTAGAAGAGCTAAGAAAAAAGGGAATGGTGACTCTCGAGCGCAACGGCTCAAGTAATTAGTGTAAGCCGCACGGCTAATTAGTACTGGTCAGCTACATGCATTGCTGCACTTCCACCTCCAGCCTATCAACGTCGTAGTCTTCGACGAGCCTTTAGTCTGCCCGAAGGCAGAGGGGATATCTTATCTTGAGGCTAGCTTCCCACTTAGATGCTTTCAGCGGTTATCTATTCCGAACATAGCTACCCAGCGGTGCCACTGGCGTGACAACTGGTACACCATCTGTTCGTTCACTCCGGCCC
>JBIJBT010000054.1:0-19405 GCA_044345055.1 Bdellovibrionota bacterium | reverse complement strand
AACCGCCTGACCCGTGTCCGCTGCGGCACTGAAACACATTCTGGAATGTGTACGCTGTGTACACCATGTAGCCGCCGACGGTGTGAACTACCCCCTTGGGCTTTCCGGTCGAACCGGAGGTGTACAACACGAAGAGCATATCCTCGGCATCGGTCGCCACCGCCTCGTGCGTCGATTCTGACGAGTCAAGCGCTTCGTGCCACCAGTGATCGCGGCGATGTCCCTGTTCCCCCTTCATCATCGAGATTGCGGCTCCCGTGCGCCTGACGACCAGCACATCGGTGACCTCAGGACAACCCAGCAGCGCCTCATCTGCGGCTGCTTTGAGTGCTACCTCCTTTTCGCCCCGATAAGCGCCGTCGGCGGTAATCAGCACCCGCGCGCCGCAGTCGTTGGTTCGCTCCCGAAGCGCTTGGGGAGAAAAACCACCGAAGACGACCGAGTGGACCGCCCCAAGCCGCGCGCACGCAAGCATCGCGATGATCGCCTCTGGTATCAGTGGAAGGTATATAGCAACCCGGTCTCCGTGCCGCACCCCGAGCCGCGCGAGCGCCTGCGTTGCCCGGCAAACTTCGGTGTGGAGCTGTCGGTAAGTGAGAGTGCGGGACGGCTCCGGAGCGGCACCGGTGCCGTTGTTGGGTTCAAAAATGATCGCTGGCTGATCTCCTCGGGTGAAGAGATGCCGATCGAGACAATTCTCGACAATATTGAGCTTTCCCCCGCGAAACCACTCAACTCGGGGCTCCGAAAAATCATGAGAAAGCGCCACATCCCACCGTTTTCGCCAAAAAAACTCCTCCGCAATCTGCTCCCAGAACTGAGCTGGGTTAAGAATGCTCTTCTGATATTCGTGGATATATCCGCCTAGCGAGGTGATGGTGGAGGACATAGCTTGCTCCTTTTGGTGATGGGAGGTGGGTGTTATTTTGGGTTGCGTTTGGTAAGCTGAGAAAAGCCCCCAGCGCAGCAGGCCGGCGGCTCTCCGGGTGGAGGGTCGCTCACGTCCGGTGGGTGAAGCGGGTTATAGCACCGGCGGTGGGGAGGTGGGTAGTCTACGTTCTGCGCTTTAACGAACTTCCGAAACGCCACTGAAAAAATCGCCACAACCTAAAAAATTTCCGTTTTTATCCCGCTTCACCCAATCCCCTTATTCCGCCGAAGCCACACATTCAGCAGCAAAAGAGAGAGGGGCCAGGCGCAGAGGCTGACGGCTAGGGCGATTGTGATTCGACGCCAAAGGGGGAGGGGGTGGAGGCGACCGAATGCAAATCCTATTGAGACGCCCCATAAAAGGAGAAGGATGGCAAGCGCGGTGCCGTAGGTAATCGCGAGGGTGAGCTGCATTATCTCTGAACCAGGAAAGTGACTTTTACGGAATTCGGAGACAACTTCGTTGTAGGTGACCTGCTCGGAAGAGTCGTTTTTTTCGGGAGCTTTGTAGGCCGATTCTCCTTGCTTTTCTAAAAGATTGCGGAGAGCTAGTTCATTTAATGCGATTTCGAGGGGATTTGAGGCTGACTGTGACTGATGGAGTGAAAAAGGTGCACCGAGCAAGCGATGGGCATACGGTATGGTTGATCCGTTATTTGCTGCCCGAACTGAGATAGCATCAACCATGTGCCCAAAGGCAAGACTCTGCCAAAGCCGATCGTGACCTTGGGCGGTAAGAACGGTGGTTTTATGAAATGCGATTGCGTGATCGGTCGCAGCTTCGAGCGCGGCTATCTCGGATAATCTGCTCCAGGTAATTGGCTCCTTGAGCCGCATCACCTCGCTCGCAAACGTGCTGCCAAAAAGTGTGCTCCGAACACCGTCAAAAAGCGTTGCTGCACCCCTAATAAGGCCGACAATATGGCCTTTTCCGGTAAAAACGGGAGCACCACTTGAACCCTTTGCACCCCGAATCGAGCTGTGCCATCCAAGAGGGGTCGAATCAGAGAGGGTGCCAGAGGAGAGCTCGAGATTGCGACATCCGGGAAAGCCGAGGGAAAAAAGTTCATCGTTGGAAGAGGGCTCCGTTTCGGTGAATTGAAGAAAAGATGGAGGAAGTTTGCTTTGGCTGGGAAATGCGATTGCGGCGGCATCAAACTCTTTGAAGAGCCACCTTACTGCGGGGGCTTCGACCACGAGTGGCGAGTCCGTAACCGGCTTGCCGATATCCGGCGCAGAGAGGACTGTCACCGGAGCGCACCCCCCCCCCGGACAGAGTGTCTCGACAAAGTGCGATGCGGTAATAACGAGGTCATCACCAAACCGAAATCCGGTCGCACAGCCACCAGAGTCGGTTCGCAAAACAACAATACTCCTGATGAGCGCCGGTTCGAGAGCAGCAGCTGGTGTGGAATCAAAACCTCTTGCTAAAATCACCCCACACAGGATGAAAAAAATAAAACGAAAAAAAAGAGATCTACCACCTATTATCGAGTGTCGTGATGGCGCATTTCGTGTTCGATACATAATGTTTGAACTGTATTGCAGCGAAGCTCGTATAAGAGATTCTGAATTTGAAAAGGGTTTGACAAGGTTGGTGGTGAGATCGGTATTATAGGGGTCCTTGGCGCGGGAAGGTAGAGAGTTTTGGCTTTCATCTCTGGTTTGCTTTTGAGGTGGGGTATTGTTGCTGGGCTTTTTTTTGCCATAGCGCGTATCATCGAATCGCCGAAAGGTAATGAGGCAAGCTTCACGGTAACAGGTGCTTTACTCGCTCGGCATTAGGAGCAAATCTTCGAGGGTGTAACCTAGGGAGCATGTATGACGAAGGCAGATGTTGGCATGATCGGTTTGGCTGTGATGGGGGCGAATCTTGCCCGCAATCTTGAAAGAAACGGCTTTACCTGCGCGGTTTTTAATCGAAGCGGAGAGGTTACCGATCGGTTTATGCAGGAACAGGCTGGTAAGCGGTTTATAGCAGCTTCAACTTTGCAAGAATTTATAGAATCGATTGAGCGGCCCCGTCGGATCTTTATCATGATAAAAGCGGGTCCAGCGGTCGATGATATTATAGAAACGCTCCTGCCTCTTCTTTCTCCTGAAGATATTCTTATAGATGGTGGTAACGCGAATTTCCACGATACGATGCGTCGTGTTGAACGGTGTAATGCAGCGGGCATTGAGTTCTTAGGGGTCGGTATCTCTGGAGGAGAGGAGGGCGCTCTTAACGGCGCAAGCATTATGCCGGGAGGAAGTCGGGAGGCATGGGAGCTAGTTCGCCCTCTTTTTGAGAAAATAGCAGCCTATGCAGAGGGGCCTTGCACAACGTACATCGGACCTGATGGTGCTGGCCACTTTGTTAAGACCGTCCATAATGGAATCGAGTATGCCGATATGCAGCTTATTGCCGAGGCATACGATCTTCTCAGGACGCTCGGAAATCGACAGCCCACTGAATTGGCCTCGATATTTAAACGGTGGAATGCGGGTGTTCTTCAGAGCTTTTTGATCGAAATTACCGCTAATATTTTCGCTCAGGGTGATGAAGAGACCGGTGGTTATCTGGTCGATTATATTCTTGATAAAGCGGGGCAAAAGGGTACTGGCAAATGGACAGTGCAAACTGCGCTCGATCTTGGGGTGGCGATACCGACAATTAGCGCTGCAGTCGATGCTCGCGCGATGAGTGCGGCCAAAGAAGAGAGAGTACAAGCATCGGAACAGCTTCAATCTGGCGCCTCTCATCAAGCAATTGACGCTGAAAAGCTCGATTCTCTAACGCACGATGCCCTCTATTGTGCAAAAATAATCTCTTATGCCCAAGGTATGGCACTTCTTGCACGTGCCTCTGCTGAGTGGAACTGGTCGCTTCGTCTTGGTGATGTTGCGGCTATCTGGAAGGGTGGGTGCATTATTCGTGCTCGGTTCCTAGAAGAAATTCGTCGCGCTTACGCAGATAATCCGGTATTGCGAAATCTCCTCCTTGCTCCAGCAATTCGTCACGAACTTTCTTCTCGGCTCCCAGCTTTGCGTGAGGTCGTCGGACTTGCAGCACAGGTCGGCGTGCCTATCCCGGCTTTCTGCTCAGCGCTATCGTATTACGACCAATATCGGGCTGCCTCACTTCCATTGAATCTGACCCAAGCACAGCGGGATTATTTTGGAGCTCATACCTACGAGCGAATCGACCGTCCTGGGTGGTTCCACACCGAGTGGGGCACCCGCCGATAATGCGTCTCGCAGATTAAGCTATGCGGTATTGAGTCCGTGTTTCTCAACTTAAAGGGTGTAAAAAAGGGGGCTGCGGTTGATTGCACCCTTTATATCGCACCCTCTCTTAACTATTTCCTATAATGCGGTAGCTCGAAGTTCTTGAGCCAACTTTTCAAGCGCACTTGTCGGCCGTTTTATTGGTTGCGGCGCTGATTTGGTGCTCGCGACGGCGCTGGCAATTTCCTTCACATTCTGAATCTCTCGAAAGAGGAGTGGGGTTGCTTCGATTGGAGTTTCTCCCTCCACAATAATCGATCCATCTCCGGAAAGGTACTCTATGATGCTTTCCGGAATGGCCCGGCCCGAGCCCGTTACTAATACCCCTTTAAAATCTGCTTTTCCGATATAGGCTCGGTGATTTGAGTTCATTGATGACCAGCGAAGGTCTGAATAATTCGCCGATTGTTCACGAATTAAAGAAATCATCCGTGTCGCTGCTATCGCCGGAATCTGTTCGGTCCACAGTTGTCCATGAGCGGCAAACGAGAGGTTCGGGGTTGAATTAAGGAGAGGTACCATCTCGGCAATGACAGAGGGCTTTGTCTCAAATCCACTTACGACCAACGATATAAATGGGGAGAGTTTCGATAATACAAGTTCGAGAGAACGGACACCCTCAATCGTAGGAACTGAGATATGGAATCGAAAGCAGCCGACCTTTTCAGCCGCCTCGTTCATAATCTCGGCTAACGCAATCTCTGTATCTGGGATGAGATCTGTCAACGGAGGAAGAGCGATGCAAGTTTTTGATTTTCTCCACAAAGATTCTCCAGCATCCTGATTTATTCCGCGGAGAGAAAAGGGGATAAAGGGGGTTGTTTCCTTATGAAGAGACAAATCCTCCAGATCGTTGAAGGAAAAGTTCAACACATACCCATCAATCGAATCATTGAGCTGACGAATAGTCGCTGACAACATAGCCGCCCCGCTAGGCTGATCGACCCATTTTTCAAAGCAGGATGCAGAAAGCAGTACGGAAACCATTATCCCCTCCCTCTAAAAAAGCCCTCTGAAGGTTATGCTCTTTTTTTCATTCTGAGCGCTTTATTATATCCAATTGCCCCAAATCGCCCCCTCCGTCCTAAGCTCGTCAGTTTTCGTCAGCCCCCCTGGGTACGCGGGCCTCCGGTCCGCATCTCTTCGAGGTACGGCAGTGCCTCATGCGGACCGGAGGACCGCGCACACGGGATATTTACACTATTCCCATCGCTCCCTTCCCCATCTCTCCCATCCTCAGAGGCAAAAAGACACAGGAATTGAAATACAGAGACAAGACTACCCCTACCTTCTCCTCTACACCCCTTTATCGCCCACATTCGCACTCAAATTCTCCCAATGCTCTCTCTCAAAAGGCTTTCCTGAAAGGGGGTTGCTGTGTCACAATCCGTCGGGTGTGAGGCTTGTCCTGAAGTTGATTTTCGGATAAACCAACCTCTCAAAACATTACCATCGCGAGAATAATAGAGATGAATCTACACGAATTTCAGGCGAAAGAGATTCTTCGGGCCATGGGGATTCCGACGTTGCGGGGGTTTATCTGTCACTCTCCGGGAGAGGCTGAGGCAGCTGCTGACCATCTCGGGGGCGGTCTGTGCGTCGTAAAGGCTCAGATTCATGCCGGCGGGCGAGGTAAAGGGGGAGGCGTTAAGCTGGCGAAAACCCCGGAGGAGGCGCGTGATATCGCCGCCAAGATACTGGGTATGACCCTTGTCACCCCTCAAACGGGCCCAAAAGGAAAGCTCGTTAAAAAAGTTTATGTCGAGCAGGGATGTTCCATCGCTCACGAATACTACCTCAGCCTTCTAGTCGATCGGGGTGGGCGGTGTGTTTCCGTGGTTGCCTCGTCGGAAGGGGGGATGGATATTGAAGAGGTTGCAGCAAAAAGTCCCGACAAAATCATCACGTTGCCGATCGATCCGAAGGTTGGTTTCCAGAACTTTCACGGAATTAAGCTCGCAATAGCGCTCGGCTTGCCGTTTTCATCGGTAAAATCGCTCAGCTCGCTCTTGCGAGGGCTTTACGACTCATTTCTTAAATACGACATGAGTCTACTTGAGATTAACCCCTTGGTGTTGACAACAGAGGGGCAGTTCGTTGTCCTCGATGCGAAGGTGTCTATCGATGATAACGCCCTTTTCCGCCATCCCGCCCTTAAGGCGATGATGGATTATGATGAAATGGATCCAAAAGATCTCAAGGCGAGCAAGCTTGGCTTAAGCTACATCGCGCTTGATGGCAATATTGGGTGCATGGTTAACGGTGCCGGACTCGCGATGGCGACGATGGATATTATTCAGTTTTTCGGTGGTAACCCCGCAAACTTTCTCGATGTAGGCGGAGGAGCTTCCAAGGAAACCGTTACAGAAGCGTTTAAGCTTTTGCTCTCGGATGCTCATGTAAAGGGCATTTTGGTGAATATCTTTGGCGGAATCATGCGGTGCGATGTTATCGCGCAGGGAATAGTCGAGGCAGCTAAAGAGCTATCTGTGTCGGTTCCCTTAGTGGTGCGATTACAGGGAACAAATGTCGAGAAGGGTCGGGAAATTCTGCAACATTCGGGGCTCTCAATAACTCCGGCCGACACGATGGATGAAGCCGCGACGGCGATAATTAAGGCGGTTGCTGCCTCGTAAAAAATCGCCGCTCTCGGCGGCCTCCTCGGCGTAATAAGGAAACGCTAAAGGGCTAGGCTGCCTAGAGTGGAAGAGACAATCTTTCAGGGGGATGAGACGATGTCAGTGTTGGTAAATAAAAATACTCGGGTGATGACGCAGGGAATCACCGGAAAGAGCGGTTCGTTTCACACGAGGATGTGCAAAGAGTACGGAACCCAAATGGTCGCTGGTGTTGCGCCAGGGAAGGGGGGGACTGATTTTGAGGGGATACCTCTTTTCGATACGGTTGATCAGGCAAAGGAAAAAACCGGCGCGACTGTTAGTATCATATATGTTCCTCCTCCCTTTGCCGCTGACGCGATTATGGAGGCGGTCGACGCCGATCTCGACCTAGTAATCTGCATAACCGAGGGGATTCCGGTTCTAGATATGTTGCGGGTTAATGCATTCCTTGAGGGCAAGAGAACCCGTCTTCTTGGGCCAAACTGCCCCGGAATCATCACTCCAGGAGAAGCAAAGATCGGTATTATGCCTGGTCACATCCATCAGCCGGGTGACATTGGCGTTGTATCTCGAAGCGGTACCCTGACCTACGAAGCAGTCTTTCAGCTTACTTCGCTTGGCTTGGGTCAATCCACCTGCATCGGTATCGGTGGCGACCCGTTGAATGGTACCAATTTTATCGACTGTTTGGAGCTTTTTAACGGCGATCCAGAAACTCGAGCGGTTGTGATGATTGGAGAGATCGGCGGCTCGGCAGAGGAAGAGGCTGCTGAGTGGATCAAGACCAATATGAAAAAACCGGTTGTTGGATTTATTTGTGGTGCAACAGCCCCGGAGGGACGGCGTATGGGCCACGCGGGTGCGATTATTAGCCACGGGTCGGGGACGGCCGAGGGTAAATATCGCGCTCTCGAGGCGGCGGGTGTCGCAACGGTCCGCTCACCGGCGGATCTTGGTAAGAGGATGGTTGAGGTGTTAAAAACAGCCTAATCTGGCCTTTGAAGATATTTTTTTTGGGGGGTGGGTAGCGAACCCCTCAAAAAAGCTATACGGAGGACCTTTTCTTTCTTGTGTCCTTTGCCGAAGACTGTCGGTGCCCCTTCCAAATTTCTGCTCATCCCTCACTCGAGGCTGCCAGTTTTTTCTCTTCTTGGCCGCCTCCCGATCTTTCCTTCCCGTTATTCCTTTGAGTTGCCATGTCATCTGCTCCTCAGTCAGCAGGATCCGCTGAAACGAATTCAACTCCTGCCGACGAGCTTCGGTGCGGTTTGCCTTCCTCGATAAGCCGAGAGTTTCTTTCTCTTCGAGAGCGGTGGTGGGTTGCCGGTTTAATTCTTGTCGCTCTAGCCGTTCGCCTTGTTACCCTTGGCCAACCGGCGCTGGTAGACCCATCTGAAACCCGCTTTGCGACCTCTGCTCAGCAGATGATCGAGAGTAACAATTACATTACCCCAAAGATTCATACTTCGCAGGGGTGGGAAAACTATTGGGCAAAACCGCCGCTCCACATGTGGATTACTGCGGCTAGTTTTCGGCTCTTTGGGTACACCACAGAGGCGGCCAGATTCCCTGGATTTACGAGCATCGTGCTTAGTGCGGCGATGGTTGCAGCAATTGGAGCCATAATCGGCTCTTGGTCTCTGAGTCTTCTTGCTGCGCTCGTATACATCTCTTGTGGTGGGGTATTTCTTTTTTCAGCGGTGAGTTTGACAGATCCGACCCTTGCCCTCGCTGTTTCGAGCGCTTTTTTCACAACCTTTATCGCCCTTTTTGGAGTAACCGATCCTAATAAGCGAGATTGGTGGTTTCGGGGGGCTTTTGTTGCTCTTGGGCTTGGTTTTCTAACAAAGGGGCCGGTTGCGGTTGTTTTATTTGGAGTAGGAGCTGGATTGTGGCTTGGCTTTTCAGGTCGATGGTCTCGGCTGCGTGAAGTGCCGTGGCGTTCAGGGTTGACGCTTTTTTTCTCCATCTGGATTCCGTGGTATATCGCGGCAGAGATAGCTACTCCAGGGTTCCTCCGCTATTTTTTCGTTCAGGAGAATTTTCTGCGGTTTGTGAGTAGTGACGAGTCAGGTGTCCGGTACGGTACTCTGCACACGCAGCCACACGGCATGATCTGGCTTATGTTTATCGGCGTTGCATTTCCCTGGTCCTTGGTCGGTATTGGTCGCCTCGTATCGGGAGCTCGATGGCGCAGCGTGTTTCCGATAGTACGCCAAAACGAAAATGTACTCTTTCTCGTGTGTTGGGCAGTTGCTTCGCCCCTCTTTTTTACCGCAGCAAGACAGGTATTGCCCACCTATATCTTTTCGGCGCTTCCAGCGGTTGCGGTTCTTACTGCGATGTGGCTTACCTCTTTTATCGGAGATAGAGAAAGTCAAAGAGCCCGCTCGCCCGGCATAGCGCGGGTCGCGGGTCTTTGTGGAACTTGCGGTTTTCTCGGAGGGCTTTACGGACTTTATGCGGGTGGGGGGTACTCAAGCAGCTACCTTATCGTGGTCGTAATTGGGCTATTTGTGGTTCTCGCGGCGAACCGTTTTCGGCAATCCCGCGCTGCCGTCATAGTACCGGTTGGAATGGTTGGTCTTATCGCCTTTTATAGCGGGATTATTGCTGGCGGGGACGATTATTGGTCTACAAGACGCTCGGCACGAACAATTCTTGAGGCGGTCCACAATGATGGCGTCGCATACGGAGGAGAAGAGGGAGCTCTCGCTTTTCTTTATGGATCGCCTCATTCAGTTATCTTCTATCGGCCCACAGTCATTCCGGAATTGTCGGTCGTTTCGATGGGCAGCGACCTTACTCAGGCGCTCGCTGCGGGAGCAGATCAATTCATTCTAAAGGAGTCCGATCTGGTGCGGCTATCCGCCGAAGATCTCGCACAGCTAGAGCTCCGTGCCTCAAGCGGGAAGTGGCGATACTTTAGACTGAAGCTACCCAGCCCAATCAACAAAACCGCTAAAATCAAGCTATGAAGTTGATTCAAGGTAGTCTTCTGCTGACTAGAAATTACCGTTTAATGGTTTGAAAGCACGGGTGGCAGGGTGGCAGGGTGGCAGGGTCGGTTTGATGCGGTATCGAAATAATTAGTTGGCCCTGAAAATCCCCTCCCGATGAAACGTGTAATCGGGGCATACCTTTACTGTAGCTGATGGCGAGTGTGATCAATGTCGTCAGTGCAGTAGGGTATGTTTTGGTTTTTTTCGGGGTAGCTTGGGGCTATGAGTAGTCTTGAGTCGTTAGGTTTGTTGGAGAGCCTGCAGTCGAGCACTGTAAGAGTCTAGCATTGTCTGAGCATGTGCGAGCAACCTTTGTGTGGCAGCTCTAAGCTCCGGATTCTTTAGCACAATACTCTGTTTTAGCTGGCTTTCAAGTCCTGTCATCGCGACAGTGTATTCATTCACTGCTGCTTTTGTTGTTGTTAAATCGACGGCACGGTACACTGTTTCAGAGGCATTTAGCAATTGCCCGATACCTCTTTGTAGAAATCCAAGTTCGGACTCTTGTGGTTTATGCAGCAAACTCGGACTTAAAACACGTGTTTGTTCATTTACATTCTTTACCAAAAGTTCGAAGAGCTTGATGTTGCAAACATGTTGAATAGAACTAGGCATGCCTGTACCGCTACTAAGGATAACGCTAGCCCGTGCTTGACAGCCTGTTAGAATCCCCGGAGATCCAACCGGCTCCGTACACATCGTTTGGCCTTTTCTCTCAGAAGGCCCTTCACACATCCCAGTGTCAGTGACAACAGGTATCTCTAAACACCCCACCCTTCTTGGAGGACTCGCAGGTGGAAGAGTTGTACTCGTCCTACCTTCCCGTTCATTTTCACAACAACACCCCATCGGCCTTTGTGACACTCTCCCCTCCCTATCAAACAAGCATTCTCTTCTGTTATCCTCCTCTCCCTCGTTCTGTTGCCCTAAAAACTCAAAAAAAAAAATTCTAATCAGGCATAACGGCGTAGCAGGGGGAGGGTCCGGGAGGGCTCGAGTGAACAGGGTGCTTGGGAGTAATCGTGGATCTTTACTGCCGATGTTGAGGTCGAAAGGGCTTAGTTTTGCGAATCGATGCTCCATGAGCGACTAACCCCTTACTCTTTCGGAAGAACTCAGGCTATACTCCGCCTCGCAGGCACAGAAAAACTCTCAACAGGGAAACTATTTTAAAGGTTTAGCTATCTGGAAAGAGCTTTGTTTGATGCTCTTAGAATAGTTCGGTGTGTCCTGCGTGTGGCAACTTTGTACCCCAGGAGGTAGTGCTATCATGGCAATTAAATTAGCAATCAATGGATTCGGGCGGATTGGGCGGAATGTGTTGCGGCAGATTTTTAGCCGCAATCTTCAGGATTCCTTTTCAGTCGTCGCTATCAACGATCTCACCGATGCAGAGACTCTCGCGCATCTTCTCAAATATGATTCAGTACATGGACGGTTCGCGGGCGAGGTTGTAGCGGAGGATGGCGCAATCGTTGTTGGTGGACACCGGATTAAGGTATTTGCAGAAAAAGATCCTGCGGCGCTTCCATGGAAGACGCTCGGCGTTGATGTCGCTCTCGAGTGTACAGGTGTATTTACCAAGCGTGATAAGGCAGCTCTTCACCTTCAGGCTGGAGCTCGCAAGGTTCTTATATCAGCTCCATCTCCTGACCCCGATCTTACCCTTGCGTATGGGGTAAACGAAGGGGCGTATGTCGGCTCTGAACACCAGGTTGTAAGCTGTGCTTCGTGCACAACCAACTGTCTTGCTCCTGTTGCCAAGGTTCTCCTTGAGAACTTTGGGATCGTGTGCGGAACGATGACCACGATTCACTCGTACACAAACGATCAGCGTATTCTCGACCTTCCTCACAAAGACCTGCGTCGGGCTCGCGCTGCGGCGATGTCGATGATTCCTACAACTACCGGTGCCGCAAAGGCAGTGGGACTCGTATTGCCTGCACTTAAGGGTAAAGTTGATGGATTCGCGATGAGAGTGCCGACTCCTGATGTGTCGGTGGTTGATTTTGTCGCTCAGGTCGAGCGGGATGTTACGGTTGCTGATGTCAATCTTGCCCTCAAGAATGCATCAGAAGGGTCGCTCAAAGGCATTCTTGGCTTTTGCGAAGAGCCCCTCGTCTCAATCGACTTTACTGGCGATCAGCGCTCCTCAATCGTCGATGCGGATTGCACAATGGTGATTGGTGGTCGTATGGTAAAGGTGGTCTCGTGGTACGACAACGAGATGGGCTTCTCGGCTCGTATGCTTGATGTATCGAGGATCATGGCCGCTTAAATCGGCTGCGCCCGTGCGTTGTGGTTCTCTGCTGCGCTGTGGCGCTCTGCTTCGTGGTCGAATGGATCGCTATTTACGCGATTTATTCGACCGCGAAGGGGATTTTTTTTACCTCTTACCGTTTTTCACTTCGGACACCGCTATGGTAGATACCCAAACATTTCCTTGTTACTTGGTTGCTAACTGGAAAATGAGTCTCTCGAATCGGCAATCATTAGAGCTGGCTCGGGATCTTATTAGGGAAGCGGCGATGATGCCGTTGCCCGACGACCTTCACACCTGGGTAGCTCCATCGTTTCTCGCTATTCCTGATACTGTTCGAGCCCTCTCGGGCAGTCGGTTCCAGGTTGGAGGACAAAATCTGTGGCCCGAGACTCACGGCGCCTTTACCGGCGAAGTATCTCCCTTGCAGCTCAAAGAGATCGGTGCAACCTTTGTGATTGTGGGTCACTCTGAACGCCGAACACTAGTAAAAGAGGGCGATGATTTAATCCGTCGAAAAGTTCAGTCCGCAATTCGTCACGGACTTGTCGCCATTTTGTGTGTAGGAGAAACGCGCGAGGAACGTCGTTCAGGGCGAACTCTTGAGGTGCTCCGTAACCAGCTCACAGCGGCTATTCAGGGTTGCTCTCCTCACGAAGTAAAGTCGCTTCTTATCGCGTATGAACCGGTATGGGCTATCGGTACGGGAGAGGTTGCTTCGTTGGATCAAATCGCTGAGGCTCATACGACGATAAGCAGCCTCGTGTACGATCTAACCCACGCCTACTGCCCTGTTCTCTACGGCGGAAGCCTCAAACCAGAGAATGCTGATTCGATTCTTGCGCGTCCCTCGGTCCACGGAGGACTCGTTGGAGGGGCGAGCCTGGTCGCTGAATCTTTCTTTGATCTGATTAGGGCTGGGGTCGCAGGAATGTAACGGCTATGGATTCAGAAATGCTATGCGCCTCCGATCGCTCTCTACGTTAGCCGTTGTATCGACGATCGTATATCTGATTGTCCGACTAGTCGCGGTGGAGGATTTCCCGATATATTTCTTCTGTGATGAAGCGTATATCGGGAATCAGATTGAAGCATTACTGAAGAATAATTTTCACGACTCTTCAGGGCGGCTTCTTCCACTTTACTATGAAAAAGCCCCTGGCCGATGGGTTCCTCAGATATCTCTCTATCTCTATCTCCCGTTTGTTCTAATCGGCGGAATAACGATTACCTCCCTCCGGTGGGCGACAGCGTTCATTTCACTTACTGGGATTTTTTCACTCTTTTTTATCTCTCGTGATCACCTGCGGCTAAAACAGAGCTGGGTAGTGATTCCCGTAATCGGGTTGTTGCCGGTTTGGATACTCCATTCACGCACCGCATTTGAAACCGCGCTAATTATTCCGTTTCTCTCTCTCTTTCTTCTCTTTGTTGCGCGCTGGTTTTCCCATCATCGCGACGCTCTTGTCGGATTACCTCTTAGTGCCGCGCTTCTTTTTTACTCACACTTCTCAGGGTCTATAGCTCTAGTTGCTACATCGGTAGTAATCGTTCTCTGTAATCCCAAACGAATTATTTCTCAGTGGCGGTGGGTTTTTGTTAGTGGTTTTGTTTTTGCTTTCTTGATGATTCCTTTTCTCCTTTTTTCCGGACAAAGCCCCGGCGCGATGAAGGAACAGCTCACCCTCATTCAATCGTTGTGGTATCAGGGTGACGTAACGCTAAGCGATAAATTTATACTCGCGTTAAAAAACTATTGGAGTAGTTTTTCCCCCGAGTATTGGTTTTCCCCAGAGGGAGGAAGACGGTATGATGCCACGCGACATCTTTGGAGAGGGCGGGGTTATTTTAGTTGGTGGATTGCTCCATTCCTTATTCATGGATTCGTTATCTCGGCATATCGAATTCGTGACTATTCGTATCGATTGATCATTATTTTATGCTTTACCGCATCGGCCACATCTCTTTTAGTGCCGATAATGATCATGCGGGTGTTTGCACTTATCGTTCCCGTATCCCTTCTTGTTACGGTATCACTTGATAATATCGTAAATCTGGTTCAGCGCCGCTTAAAAGTTGGCCTTCCAGTAACTGTTTTAGTTGCTGTAATTCTGAATGGGTATCAGCTCTTTCTTCTGCGCGAGGCACTCATAGGTGCGCCTACCTGGTTTCGTGATTACGGACTATATGGAATCGCGTGGGGTGCTAAGGAGCTTCATCATGAACTTGTTCCCCAGTTAGCGCGGAATTATCCCAATCACCAAATTCTACTGACTAGCTCCTGGGCAAATGGCTCCGACAGTTTCCCTCCTTTTTTTATTAAGGATGATGGGGTGCTGCGGAGATTTCGGATTATGACTGTTGGTGATTATACAGATCATCTAGTGGAGCTTAGTGACCAAACGATCGCAATAGTTACCGCTGATGAGTGGAGAGAGATTCGCTCAAATCCGAAGCTTACCGTGTCTGAACCGATAACAACTCTTCCGTACCCCGATGGATCTCCCGGATTTATTGCGGCACACTTCGCGTATTCCAATGATGCTCCTGCCATTTTTGCAGCGGAGCTCGCTGAGCGACAAAAACCGATTGATGATCGGATTACGATAGCACCCTGGGGTGCTGCAGCGGTACGCCACTCACAATTTGATTTCGGTACGGTTGCCGATCTTTTTGATCGAGATCCGATGACAGTGGTACGAACTCCGGCAGGGGTAAATCCGCTACAGCTTCAGGTAATTTTCGATACACCACAATCGATTAACCGACTCTCTGGTATCTTTTGGCCGATGACTGCATCGTGGGAAATTTCCCTGAAAGATGATGCAGGGAAACTTTGCGGGGAGCAAAGCGGTAAAGAATTAAATTCCGGAACAGACATGACCCTGTCACTTTCGTTTGAGGGTTGTCACGCAGTAAAAACTATCGAGGTTACTGTTACCGAAGAATCGAGAACCTCTTTATCTCGAGTTCACGCTAAATCGCTTGATTTTCGGGGTTAAAACGAACTGGCCGCCTCAAATATCGCCGGTTCGTTATAACCAATTTTCGTTTTGCACTAATCCACTAGATACGATCGCCGCCTATTTCGCAGCCTCCAATACCACCTTCATTCGTCGCTCGACTATCTGAGCGATTACCTCACGAACCTCCATTGAATCTATCTCACTAAGCACCTCACCAATGAACGCATGAAGGAGAAGAATTTTGGCTGTATTAAGAGGAACTCCACGTGAGCGAAGATAAAAGAGCGCGGCTTCATCGAGCTGTCCAACGGTCGCTCCGTGGGAACATTTCACATCATCAGCCCAGATTTTCAACCGCGGCTTTGTGTTAACCGCAGCATCTGGACTCACCAAAATGCTCTTGCTTGATTGAAATGCATTTGTCTTTTGAGCGCCCTCGCGGACAATTATAGTTCCCGAGAAGGCTCCCGTTGAGCGTCCAGCGTAAATTCCCTTAAACAGCTGTCGGCTCTCTCCGTGCGGAGCGGCATGATCCATTGATACAACTGTATCGCTGTGCTGTGTATCGGTGCTTAGGGTAAGACCTGAGACCTTCACCGATGCTCCGCTACCTATCAACGAGGGGACTATTTCGTTTCGAAGTATCGCGCCCTCAGTATTCATCAAGAAGCTATGACAAGAGGAATCTCGATCCGCGCTAATAAAGAGGGACGAGACCGCCTGAAGCCTAGGTGGTCCATCAAGGAGTCGGGTATAGGAACAGTGTGAACCAGGAGCAAGGATTATCTCTGTTACTGCAGGGGCTCGCGGGCCGTCCTCGCCCAAGCAAACTATAGTCTCCATAACCGATAGAGATGAACCCTCTTCGGCAATAATCACCGTACGCGGGGGAGCCGCTCGGGAGCTTTCAACGAGATGAATTATCTGGATTACCTCGGTGCAGGAGATGTTCTTACGGGCTTTTATGCCGACAGCGCTGTTAAGGGCAGCCTCATTTAGCTGTACAAAGGGATTTTCGCTCTCGCAGGAGAGTGATCCAATAGCTCTCCAATCTTCATCTTCAGGAAGACTGGTGACAAGCGGGTTAATTTCGTGAGCTAAAATTCCCTCTGAAATTGAACCCACGCCATTAAAGGATGCGCCGTTATTGCTGATGATTGCAGAGGGTAAGAGGGGTATTCCTCGTGATTCTAAATAAGTACGAAGTTCCTCTTTATCGCGAAAAGTAGGGTGTGACGGAGTGTCAACTGCCCCACTTACCGCATCACAAAGCGCAGCCGAGAGCTTCTCTGGATTTGTGTATCCCCAATCTTCACGATCAAAGGATGGGGATGCAAGCCGTACCCGAGCCTGCTGTTTAAGCTGCGCGAATCGTTCCCCGAGAGTCGAGGTTGAAGCAATAGTGTTCGAAGGTACTACCGGTGAGTACGGCTCGTTATCCAATAATCGCGAAAAAGGGGAAGATTCAGTCGTCATGAGAAAATAGCTCCGCTCCTCGAAAAGATCGTGGGACCGCCGGAGGTGATACCGATGTTAGTGCGCAGCCACCCTGGTATCATTCGGCAATCTTAATTCTCTGGTATTTCTACTTGGGCGTACCAGAGGATGTCTCAGATCGAAGCCACTCGTAGCCCCGAGACTCAACTTCGAGCGCAAGACTTTTATCGCCCGACCGCACGATGCGACCATCTATCATCAGATGAACGACATCTGGCACGATGTAATCAAGCAGTCGCTGATAGTGGGTAATGACGAGGAATGACTTTCTTGGGTCTTCTCGCTTCACCGCGTTCACACCCTCAGCGACTGCTCTTAGTGCGTCGATATCGAGACCTGAATCGGTCTCATCGAGAATGGAGAGCTGCGGATTAAGGAGGGCTAGCTGCAGAATCTCAAGCCTCTTCTTTTCTCCACCCGAAAATCCCTCATTTACACACCGCTTCAAAAGTTCGCGATCGATATGTATCAGTTCAGCGCGCTCTGCAAGGAGTGCATTGAACTCCCGAACACCCATCGGTTCCTCGTTGCGATAACTTCGCAGTGCATTAAATGCCGTCCGCAAGAAATAGGTGGTTAGCACACCAGGAAGTTCAACTGGATACTGAAACGCAAGAAAAATACCCTCACCGGCCCGCTCTTCAGGTTCAAGCTCGCTCAGATCCTTTCCCAATAGTGATATCGATCCGCTGGTGACTTCATATCCGTTATTTCCCGCGATGACATTCGCGAGGGTGCTTTTTCCGGAACCGTTGAGTCCCATAATTGCGTGGACTTCACCCGGCTTTATCGTTAAGGATACCCCTTTGAGGATCTCTTTATCCCCAACGGTGGCGTGAAGATCTTGAATTTCTAACAAGCTTTCCATACCGCTCTCTTCTCCCTTGAAGGTCAGGCACCTCATGTTTACAGCGCCTCAGCATTTTTTATTATTTTTTCTTCCTCGCTACTGATCCCTATTATCAGTAACAAAACATCTTCTTTCCGGATATTTTTCTTCAGACTGACACCGCATATATTAACCAACACTGCCCTCGAGACTTACCGCAAGAAGCTGTCGAGCCTCAATAGCGAATTCCATAGGCAGCTCCTGAAGAATCTCTCTGCAAAAGCCGTGAACTATCATCGACACAGCATCCTCTGTCGGGATTCCACGTTGTTTGCAATAGAAAAGTTGGTCTTCACCTATCTTCGAGGTAGTAGCTTCGTGCTCTATTACCGCTGAGGGATTTTTTGATTCGATGTAAGGAAATGTGTGCGCTCCACACTTATCACCAATAAGAAGCGAATCGCACTGAGAGAAGTTTCGAGCCCCTTCCGCCCCTTTTTGCATTCGGACCAAACCTCGGTAAGAGTTTTGACCTCTTCCCGCCGATATTCCTTTCGACACGATCGTACTTTTGGTGTTTTTCCCGATATGAATCATCTTCGTGCCGGTATCCGCCTGTTGGCACTTGCTTGCGAGTGCAACTGAGTAGAACTCGCCGACCGAGTTGTCACCTTTTAGAATGCATGATGGATATTTCCATGTAATCGACGAACCGGTTTCGACCTGTGTCCAAGATATCTTAGACCGATCTCCCTGACAGATACCTCGCTTCGTCACAAAATTGTAGATACCGCCCTTGCCATTTTCGTCGCCGGGATACCAGTTTTGGACGGTAGAGTATTTAATCGTTGCATCTTCGTGCGCTATCAGCTCAACGACAGCTGCATGAAGCTGGTTTTCATCGCGCTGCGGAGCAGTGCACCCCTCAAGATAGCTTACGTAGCTTCCTTTGTCGGCGATGATTAGGGTTCGTTCAAATTGCCCGGATAGCTGTTGATTTATGCGGAAGTAGGTTGATAACTCTAGTGGGCAGCGAACACCTGGCGGAATATAAACGAAAGAACCATCGCTAAAGACGGCCGAGTTAAGGGCTGCAAAATAGTTATCGTTGTACGGAACTACGCTTCCAAGATATTTTTTTATTAAATCGGGATAGCGATGAACTGCTTCGGAAAATGAACAAAAAAGCACACCAGCTTTTTCCAAGGTATCCTGAAAGGTGGTTGCTATTGATACGCTATCGAAAACCGCATCAACCGCTACTCCTGCAAGCCGTTCTCGCTCATGGAGTGGTATGCCGAGCTTTTCATAGGTGGCTAGAATCTCAGGCGGTACATCATCAAGGCTCTTGTACCTCGCCGCATTCTTCGGCGCAGCGTAATAGATGATATTTTGATAATCGATCGGTGGATATTTTACAAATGCCCAATTTGGCTCAGCCATTTCAAGCCATCGTCGATACGCTCGCAGCCGCCATTCGAGCATATAGGGAGGCTCTTCCTTTTTGGCGGAGATAAATCTGACTACATCTTCGTTGATACCGGGCGGGGTTGTTTCCTGCTCAATCGCAGTGACAAATCCGTACTGATAGTCACGCTCAGCGGCGCGAGTAATGGCATCGGGCTCAGAGGTCATGATAACGTTCCGCAAACGATGAAGGTCACACACTTAAAATAGTGCGCGCTCTTAAATTTGTAGGGCTAATTAAATCGAGCAGAATTTTTAAGCTCGCGTTTGTCACCCACCTGTTTCAGCTGTTGCTTTTTGAGGTTAATCGTCTCTCTGAGATTTATCCTCTCTTTGGAGTTCCGCTCTCTCATTCGGTGACAAACAATTGAAGCTTGTACTATAGTTGACTAAATTATTCAAGAATTGGCGCCCCTGATTCCGTGGGTTAATGGGCTTACCACCAATCTATTGGGAGTATTTAGCGATGCATGTGACCTTGTGGGGCGAGTACGGCATCCATTGTTGCACTGTGCTTGCGGGTCACTATCCGCAGCAGGTCGCAGCATCAACTATTGCCGAAG
>JBIJBT010000124.1:0-5895 GCA_044345055.1 Bdellovibrionota bacterium | reverse complement strand
CTGGTACACGAACTGAACATCGATATTGCTGGAGGTACGAGGGTTTACCCGAAAGGTGTCTTGAAATTCCCACTCGGGTAGGATGACCTCATCACCAACCCGAGCTGCATATGCCAAAGCATTTGCTAGCATAAACATCTTATTGCCCAAATACCCAGATTCCGCATCAATGTTGATGTTTGAAACCGTTATCATGGTTTGTTCTGCATTTTTAAATTGAATTCATTCAACAACAACGCCTTAGAGCTTACCGAGAGCTCGCTCAAAGGGCCCGCCTGAATTACACTCGCAGCACGAGAGACG
Source organism: Bdellovibrionota bacterium (assembly GCA_044345055.1). Lineage (GTDB taxonomy): Bacteria > Bdellovibrionota_C > UBA2361 > UBA2361 > OMIW01 > OMIW01. The sequence goes on along the minus strand of JBIJBT010000124.1, from coordinate 5,592 downwards.
TGACAGAAAACTAAAACCACTTTATTCACACGGGATAGTGACTAATCACCAGACGTGCACGCGCTAAATTATTAACCGATAATCACTAAACATTTTTACACCTCCATCCCCTCGGCTCGGCGATCCCTGTCTATAATCGGCAAATTGGTTTCGCAATCGGCGAATGTCTCCCCACGTTGACCGTTGGACCCACTCATATGCCATCTCAGTCATTTTGATGAAAAGATCATCAGGAAATTGTACAAGATATTCTGATAGTTCCTTGATCGAACGAAACCTCCTTAAATCGATGAACAGTTCGGAAGGAATATGCTCCTCAACGTTATAGCACCCCAAATACACCGGTACCGTTTTCGCCTTAAAGCAGTCGAAAATCTTTTCAGTAATATAGTCGTAGCTCCAAAGCTCGTGATAACAATTCTCGAGGCAAAGATTAAACTTATACTCGTTAAGTTTCTTTAGCTTTGCGAGGCTACTTGGATAGGTCTCTTTCTCTAAACTCCCGATTGGACCGCGATAGTGCTCTCCACAGAACGGAATTTTTCCATAAGCATGTTTCACTATACCTTCGATCTGCTCAAATATTATCTCTCTCGCTTGAGATATATCACCTTCAGTATTTCGCCCCATTTTTCGGGCAATAAGGCAGATTCCATTAATCCGCTGCTCAAGTGGAAGAAAACTATCCATCCAAAACAAATTATCAAAGAGCGGAAATCCGTTAATATGCTCACCCAAAACCGATTCAGGTAGAAGCTCAAGGAACCTTCGATTCCACGAGTATACTTTTGAGAAGCGAACTAAATTAGCAATCTCATAGTTATCGGGACGAACGTTCCTCGCCTCAATCAGCACCACTGGCATACCCAGATCGTATTTTTCAAGATCAACTTCTACTGACAGACCTTTATGCTCTTCAATAAAAGTAAGATATTCACTCATGATCGAATCCCCAGTGAATTCTATCCTTACACGTTGAACAGCTATGCCCGATCACCTGCATGTACATCTTCAGCAGGTAAATTGAATAACGGCGGAGGAATTGAGTGTACCGCTCCAAGATAAGGATTAAGATATTCTGAGAGAATCTCCTTCAAGCGATCGAAGTTTGAATCACTCTGCATCGGGGTAAGTCCTATGTAGAACCCTCTAGAGTGAACGATGTCGGCTCCTTTAAATGACCCAATTTGCAAATCTGGGAAAACCTCTCGAACGGGGTGCCGAAGAATATTTCCAGTAACAAGGGGCCTAGTTTCCACTCCGTGTGATTCTAGAAATGTTTTAAAATCGTCCACGGTAAAAGGAGCTGATTCGGTTAGCACCATCGGTATTGCGAACCACACCGCATGCGCCTTTGGATGTCGGGTAGGTACCATCAGAATATCTCGGTATTGCTCGAGGAATTTAAATAATTCCTCCCCTTTCTCTACTCTCCTCGCATTCATTGCAGGTAATTTCTCAAGCTGATGTATACCAAACGCAGACTGAACCTCTGTTGGACGAAGATTAAAGCCCCAGTTAACAAACGCATATCGCGGATCTATATCCTTATAGGATTGATCATCGTAATGGGTTCCCTCAGAATTGCGAACCCAGCCGTGAGCGCGAAGTATTCGTAAGCGATCTGCGATGTCAACATCTCGAGCGGATATCATGCCTCCTTCCATCGTCATCATATGATGAGAAAAGAAAAACGAATATGATCCAGCCAGTCCGAAGTTTCCGACCTTAATACCATCCCACTCAGAACCGAGTGCTTCGCAACAGTCCTCAAGTATTTCAAGGCCATGCTCACGGGCAAGATCGCAGATATAATCCATGTTACACGGGTTGCCCATCAAGTGAACAAGAAATATAGCACGCGAACGTTCTGTTATCTTGGCCTTCAAATCGTCAAGACATATGTTAAGAGTGGTGGGATCTACGTCTACGAATACAGGTTTTAATCCCGCCATCATCACTGACCAAATGTGCGTCGGCCAGGTTACAACTGGAACGAGGACCTCATCGCCTGGTTGAAGTTTTCTGCATCGAGGATCGGTTAGCAAAAAGGCGAGCAATAAATCGGCTGATGAACCACTGTTGCAGAAAACTCCATCAGCGCATCCCTGATATTCAGCGAATTGCTTCTCAAACCGCCGTGTCTTAGCGGACATTGATGTCTGAAAACTACACATTGAATCGAGTGCCTCCATGATCTCGCGTACACCATAGGTCGGCATACTAAGCGGATACCAGTACCGATCAGATTTATGCAGATTAGAACTCACACGTATCGATACGAAGCGCTCAATTGCGTGCTGTACATACCGTTCAATTTCATCTTGAATTGTCTTAAGGCTGTTATTGGGCCCTTCAATGATTGCATTCATGATCTTAAATCCCCTTTTTTTTAAGCTGTTCGTATTCCCTAACTGTTTGCTGAATTCCCTCCATCAGTGGAATAGATGCTTCAAACCCGAGCGCATTAAGCGCCGAAACATCAAGGCATTTCCGGGGCATTCCATTTGGCTTAGTCGTGTCCCACTTAATTTCACCGCGATATTGAACAGCTGCTGATATCAACTGGGCTAATTCTGCGATTGACACATCATTTCCTGGGCCAACATTAATTATCTCGGACGTATCAACATGTTCAGCAAAAAAAAGTAGAGCGCGAACCATATCTGCTACATGCAGAAATTCACGACGCGCAGAGCCGTCACCCCACAAGGTCACGGACGGTGTATCGCTGTCTCGAGCATCGACGAATCTTCGGACCAAGGAGGAAAGCACATGTGCCCGCTCGTACTCGAAGTGATCGCCAGTACCATAGAGATTGCAGGGCATTGGACATGCGATCTTTACATTGTGAGTCTTTGCGAGATATTGAGCGGTCTTTAAACCGACAATCTTCGCGAGAGCATAACCCTCATTTGTCGGCTCTAAAGGCCCTGTTAATAGCGCCCTTTCTTGCATTGGCTGGCTGCATTCGCGGGGATAGATGCATGAGCTTCCGAGAAAAATCGTTTTTTCCGGTCGCGTTTGTTCGATCGCTGCAAAACATGCATCTTGAATACGCAGATTCTCGGTGAGAAAGCAGAGAGGATTATCGATATTCGCTTGAATACCACCCACTCGAGCAGCGATGAGAAACACATAGTCTGGACGATGTTTTTCGAAGTATGAGATGACTGCAGCACGATCCTGAAGATCAAGCTCGCTGCGGTACGGCGTAAGAACGGCTGAGAACCCCAAATTTCGGAGAGTGCGCGCAAGCTGCCCTCCGACCATTCCGTTAGCGCCCGAAATAAAGACCTTTGCTGTTGGGTCAAATGGCATAGCCTATTGAGCCTCTTGAAATTTGTACTCTTTTTGTTCGGTAGAAATGCCGGAAAGTAAAGAGCTAACCCATGTCTGATTGGGGAATAATTCGGCTAGCTCCACTCGATCCCTTTGGGCGTTCTCCCAACGCCCAAGGGTTAAATTACAAATAAGACTTCTCCAAATAGGTTGCCAGTCAGGTTTGTAGTGGAGGCGGCGATACATATGGTAATCAGCTAGAGCTGCCTCAAAGAAGCCTCTCGCCTCATTGCGCATTCCTCGCCATAGGTAGGGATGTGCGAGCTCATCAAAGCGGACTATCTTTTCCTCAAGCTTGCTAAGAGTGTCTTCGCCCATCTGCCCGATGATCGAATGGGCGCTAAGTAAGGCTGGACCACTGTAAATATTCGGATGTGTCGTTCTAATCATCGCTTCGACAACAGGCCACCGCTTCATCAACTCTGTGTACATGCTTCCTTCTTTATGTACACGATATTTGAATAGATATTCGTCGATGCGCGCTGGAGTGAGCCCAATTTCTCCACACGAGATCCAAAATGAGTAATCCTCTCCCGCCCAGGGAAGAGATCGATCGTAACCCCCTGACCTCCACCACATCTCTTTTGGGAAAATTGACGCATAGGGGAATAAATTGTAACAGGCGAGACGTTCCAGCGAATAATCCTCGGGACGCAGCTGTTCGGTACTTGCACCAAAGTTGCTTTGATTAGCAAAGGCCATATTTCGGGACGGATCGTCTTTTAATGCCTTAATCCCTTTCTCAACAAAGGTATGATCTAAACGATCATCTGCATCGAGTGGCAAAATCCACTCGCCCTCAGCACGCTGAATACCAGCATTCCGTGCATCAGCGAGTCCACCATTGGGCTTATCAACGCAGCTAACTCGATATCGCGGATATCTTCTTATCAATTGATTAACCACTTCGCGTGTATTGTCCGGAGATCCATCATTTACGACGATCACCTCCAATACCGGAAGTGTCTGCGCAATAATGCTCTCTACAGCCTCCGCCACAAATTGAGCGTGTTTGTAGCAAGGTATTATTACTGAAACGCGATAATCACTGAGATTTGGCATTATTCAATCCTCCTCTTGCTTGGATGCAGAGCAAGCAGGATGGTTTCCATGAATCGACATCTGATGAAACTAGTATTTTGATCTAGATGAAGGGCGCCATTCTTAAGATTAAGTGTCGCCAATAACGAGCGGAAAAAGTTAGCTCGAACGCAATCAGCGTATTACAGCTCAGCTGATGTTTAGCCTTTTTAAAAAGGCCGAAACGATTTTGATCCCGTCTCATCCTTTGTATAGCGGATTAGGCAGAATGGACCCTTTAAAACCACTAAATAGAACGCCATCACACTTTTTTATTAGATATTAATTAATAAATGATCCACTCAAGCGAACCCTTTCAACCAATAATACTGTCGGTATTCAACCAAGTTGAAAGTAGCGAAGATATTTGCCGTTTACCTAAAAACGGGCGTAAGCAAACAATCGTTCTTATTCATGATCGATTTTCGCCTTTTGAAGTATCTTTTTCTGCAATCCAACACGGCCTCTCGCTTCCCTTCAGAGTCGTCGAGATTTCTGACATTTATTCCGTGTTTAACTCGGGAAAAGATACAACCATATTTCTTCAATACCTCGGATCTAGAGAGGTTAATACTGAAATTATTAGCCCACTCTCTAAGATTCTTAATTCATCTGACTGCGTATCTTTCATTTCATTCAGTCCTAAATCTCTTACTGAGACTCGTGCTACTCTCGTTCCGATAAATACTTCCCTTGAATCCCGATTTTCCCTTTCAGCCGTTGACTCTCCAGCTATTTTTAGTCGTCTTCCTTCTTCGGTCTGGACAAATGGCTCCCTTTGGAGATCTTCGGATCTTCTCCCCATATTAGCTTCTTCAGAAACTCAAAATGAGTTCGAGGGCCTTTTAGTGGGGTGGATCGAGCGGAACGCGGAGAAGAAACCGGTATTATTGACGGTGACAGATTCAACTGGGGGTGGAATACCACTAATTAATGAACAAGCACCCTGTGCTGTAGTTTTTTCTCCTCATGGCAATAGTTCGGGCTCCTGTTCAGCTTCAGAATATTCGCAAGATTTTTATTCGTCCTGTGATTCAAGCGAAAAGGATGTTTTGCATTTCCGTTGGGATGATTGTGATACAAAGTCTGGATCTGAAGAACAGCAAGACGAATTTTCATCCGGAATACACTCAGCTAGAGAATTAGAAACCTCATTACTCTCTAAAACAA
>JBIJBT010000059.1:0-17782 GCA_044345055.1 Bdellovibrionota bacterium | reverse complement strand
AACCTTCGATGCTCACGAGGCTCTTTCGTGCCTTCAAACACTCCTTAACGACCTTGAGGAGGTTGCAGCAACGGTTGATCAGATCTTCAGGATGAAGACCCAACTCACGGTCATGGAAGATGCTCGCTATATTGCTGCAGCAGTTGCGAAGGTCACTCACGCGCGCCACATCTTTTTGCTGTTTCTTTCTGAGGTCGGACCACTCGTTGGGGATAATGAGGGTGCAACAAGGGCCCTTGCAGAGCTACCTCAGAGTTTGAAAGAGATCGAAATTTCGATCGGAATTTTTGGATACTTCTCGGAGGCGGAAACTCTTGAACCAGCTCTTGCCGCTCAATTGACCGAATTTGCCTCAGATCTCCCCAAGCTTTTACGGACCCAGGCGCACGAGACACTCCTGTTTTTGAACTATTACGATCCGTCAGCGATAACTTTTGAACGAATTGGAGTACAAGCTCAAGAGCAGGGCAGATGGGAGTTAAGTGGTATCACACCACGAGAAGCTGGCTACTGGCGCGCTCGGGAAGTATCGCCCGAAGAGGCGATTGCGTGGAAAATTGGAGGAATCACTACCGCTTCTGAAGCGGCTCGCTGGATATCGGCCCGTTTTACCCCATCAGCTGCAACACCGTGGGCTGATAGAGGAATTGACCCATTAGTTGCCGCAGCATGGGCCCAAGAGGGATACAAACCGGAGATTGCTACGGCATACATGAGCAAAAATATTCTTCTTCCAAGCTCAATACCAGGGCGATCGTGACACAGCAGCTCCTCCAAAAACCTCTCCTATTATTACTCACTCATCGGATCGCATCGTACAAATTATTTCTCTCTACATACTCAAGAAGCGATCGTGGCATCAGCCCGATAACACTTTTTTTATCGGCCAGAAGAGCGCGCACCGATGTACTTGAAACACTAAAAGAGACAGGACTTTGCAAATACTCAATCTGAAACTCAGGACTCGGCTCAATTATTTCCTTCTCGCTCTCTAGACCTCTCGGCACGACCAGAAATGAAACCTCTTTTTGCAATGCAGCTGGATGTCGCCACTTAGGCAGATCCTTTGCTAGATCGCTCCCGATAATCGCCCGAAACGAGTGTTGCGTATATCGGGCCCGCAATTCGCGGAACAGCTCTACGGTGCCAACAAGGTTGGGAACCTCAACCTCTACAGTACTGAGTCGAACCCGCTTCTCGTTCTCAGGAACCCCATCTCGGAGGAGCAAGGTCAAAAGCTCTATGCGGTCAGCAACTGCTGTCCGGTACGTTTTATCGGGCCGATCCCCTGATGGCACAAACCATACTTCATCAACCGCGCCGCTGTTAAGAGCAGCTGATGCCATCACCAAATGGCCATAATGAGGCGGATCAAAAGCTCCTCCAGCCACCCCAACCCGAATCTTATCCTGTGTGAGACTCATCCTCCCTCCTTCGCTTTTCTGAGAAAAAAGACCCCCTCAAATCCGGCCGAGAAAGACCGACCACCAGAAAAGAAGAAATAGTGCTCCGTGAAATTGCAACTTTCTGAGCAATTTCAGGGAGCACTCCGGACCACGAAGGGTCCGGCAAACGTCGATAGACGTTTGGGTGACGCACACAAAATCGCATTAAAAGCGATTTTGTGTGCTTGAAGCCGCCCTAAAAACTCATGGACGGGTTTTTCAGGGCCAAATAAACAGCGTGGTTGAATCTCTACGACCAAATAAGTAAGATTCATCCCGCTATGATCGCTCAGCTCGCCAATAGGCGAGGCCGCGCGCTGCTAAGCTATGCATTGCGTTTCTCGGTGGAGCGCTCCTTGACCGGGTGAATTTCGAGTGCGGGGAAGAGTTAATCTTACTCACCCATTATTCCTTCGGTGCCTGATCACCTCCTCGTCTACTGCGGAGTCTCAACTATGGTGACATTCGACCTAAAAGGAAAGCGCGTTCTTGTTGCTGGAGTTGCCGATGACGCAGGATTTGGATTTGCAATAGCCAAGGCATTTGCCGAAGCGGGCGCATCGGTTTCGGTAGCAACCTGGCCCCCCGCGCTCACGATATTTAAAGGTCTCCTGCAGCGTGGTAAAATAGATGCAGCTCGTGAGCTTTCGAATGGAAAGCTCTTGGAGTTTGAACAGATTTATCCCCTCGACGCTGTTTTTGATTCACTCGACGATGCTCCAGCCGAGATAACCGAGAGCCGCCGCTATCGTGAGTGTGGAGATTTCTCAATAGCTGGGCTGGCCGAGGGCCTCGTTCGTGATTTTGGCGATAAGCCGCTCGATATCGTGGTGCACTCCCTCGCAAATGGACCAGAGGTTAAAAAGCCTTTAATAGAGACCTCACGACAAGGCTATCTCGATGCAATAAGCGCCAGCAGCTATTCGATGATCTCATTCGTTCGTCACCTTGCCCCCCTCATGCGTGAAGGTGGATCGTTCTTGTCGCTGAGCTATCTTGCTGGAGAGAAAGTTATCCCGGGGTATGGCGGCGGAATGTCGTCGGCAAAAGCGGCGCTCGAGAGCGACACGCAAGTTCTCGCGTTCGAGGCGGGGCGACGATTTGGGGTCCGGGTAAATTGCATATCAGCAGGCCCGCTAGCATCGAGAGCCGCATCTGCAATCGGTTTTATTGATCGTATGGTTGCTTACTGCGCTAAAAACTCCCCGATTCCCGAGGCAATTAGCGCCACGCAGGTAGCAAATGCTGCCCTTTTCCTTTGCAGTCCTTTAGGGTCTGGAATCACCGGAAGCATTCTTCATGTCGATCACGGCTATCACGCGATGGGCATGAGCGTTTCTGATAAGGAGCTGTTTCCGGAGTAGTGTGCCGCCTAAGAAAGTCTCTCCAAAGAGCTTTCATAGGTAGTTGGTCTTGAAATAGGTAGTTATACTCCTTTTCAGGTAGCACCGAACAGAGCGCGAATCTCCTATTTTTGGGGCACATCAGTGACATCGGACATAACCGCACCGAGAGCAGCACCGATACTCTTTTTCGATGGCTCGTGCGTTATGTGTAATCACTTCGCCCGAATACTATTACAGCTCGACAAAAACGATTTATTTAAGTTTGCTCCTCTCCGCGGCGAGACGTTTCTCGAAATTATCCCTGCTCACATCCAGAAAGAATTCCCCGATTCTCTCGTCGTAATTACAGAGAATGGTGAAATCCTGATCAGGAGCGATGCGGTTATTTTTATCGGCAAAAATCTAGGTGGCATTCCCCGAATATTCGCTGTTGCACTATCACTCATTCCACGTTTTTTGAGAGATGGCGTTTATCGAGCAATTGCAGCGACTCGGCACAGACTGTTCGGAAAAGCTCCAGAACAATGCTCGATTATTCCGGTCTCCTATCGCCGACGGATTCTCCCCTAAGAATTCCTACCACAAACACTGCTTTTCTGCTCCAGCGCCAATCGGACCATACCTGAGAAGCTTTCTTAATATCCATGGTGGGCAATCCGCCGGAAGGGCCCCACCTCTAATCGCAGTATTACTAGTTCCTTTTCGTTCAAAAGTCACCTCATAATCTTGCCCTTTTGCTCTATCATCCATCTCCGCAAGATACGAACACAGCTCAAGGTACGGGAGACGCTGAGTTGGTAAATTAATAAGCTCAGCAAAATATGGATCTGAACTACCTATAATCTTGACTGTGTCCCCAAGATACGGAAGAAGATTGGCGCTTTTGGGCATGAAGCAATGATTCGTATAGTCTGGCTCTACACGAAGATTGCTATACATCGAAAAGGTGCTCAAAGTCCGTATTCCCAGATACGGCGAAACTCCATTTAAAAGCGCGATTACGACAAAGATAAAATGCGGCAAAGGAAGTGTCGATGAATCTCTAACAGCTCGAGTTGCAATAACCACTTTAAAAAGAACGCAACAGAGCGGTATTGCAAACGCCGACCAGAGTGTATATCGAAATACAATCCATAGAATCGCGGGTAAAAAGCCAATAGCATTAAGAGTAAGTGCAACGAAAAGAAGCGCCACCCCGATGCAAAGCTCTCTCTGATATCTCTCAAAAAACCGGCTCACCAGATACTTACATTGCTCTTCCGTCAACCAGCTACTCAAAACCAGAAACATCACCGATGAAAAGTTGGTAAAATATTTTATATAATTTGTCGCCAGAAAAAAGTGAAAGGAGAAGCCAAAAAGAACACCAAAAGCCCGAGTTTTCGGGGGGATTAAGAGAATAATAAGCACCGTTTCGACAAGAAAAGACCATAGGCCACTTACCGATCCGCTCGACAAGACCGATGGAATTTTTACTCCTCCAAAACCGTTGAGCTCGAGCGATTGCTTTAAAAAAATAGTGGCACAGCTTACATCATCACGCAGATAATCGGAGTTACACTTCGCGAGAGCTGCAAAGAGATAAACAATAATAGTAAGCCACCGAAGATCAGCTATCGACCGAGGCCATTTTTCATCGCGCCCCGATCCCAGCAAGAGTGCGACTCCGGCAAAGGCAAGAACCATGCGATGATTCTGAATCGCGGGCATTATCGTAAAAGCTACGACGATAAATGATAGAAGACTGAGACGAAATATAAGGCGAGATTCAGGACGAAATATGAGATAAACCGCCATTATTGCGGCTAAATGGAAGCTCCATAAATTCGTGATGTCTAACAGCCACCCAGACGACGAATCAAGCGAAAAAATAACGGCAATGCCCCATAGGAATGCGAAGAGACGAGCTTGATAGGAAACCATAGGGCAAATCGGTTTTTATTCTCTCGAGCCGTAATATCGAACGGGCGAACCGTAATATTCGCCTACTCTCCACCCGACAATATCGGAAATCGTAACCATGATCGCGGGTCTAGGCTATAATCATCAAGATGAAAAGATGGAGCAGCACGCTCCCGCTTCCACTGATTTCTTCCAAAAAGGGTGATGTAGCGGTCAACCCACTCCTGAATAGGCGATAAGGGATATTCTTGTTTAAGAATAGCGATTATCTCATCGGGAGAGCGACGGTGATATACGAATTCTCGTTCTATAGCCTGTAAGATGGTATACGGCATGAGGTCTGTTTCATCGGTCTGTTCGGCAGCAGATGGACGAAGCTCAGCGGTCGGAGGACTGCTAATTATACGCATAAGGGGAGAGAGCGGACCGTAGCCAATTGGCCCCTCCTCCGCAAGCCACCGAAGGAATCGAAGAATAAGCGGTTTATCGAGCCCGCCGATCGGATTAAGCCCGCCACACATATCGCCATCCATCGTCGCATAACCGACCGACAGCTCACTTCTATTCCCAGTCGTTAAAAGAAGAGCCCACCGAATATTTGCAAGCATCCACACGGAGGGTGCCCGCACCCGCGCCTGAATATTTTGAAGTGCGGTGTCATCAGTCTCCCAGCTCAGAGAGCGCCCGATAAAGTTTTCTGCTAGTTCACGATACGAGCTCACAATCGGCTCTACATCACACACACCGAAATCACAGCCCAGAAACTCAGCCAGTTCACGCGCAGCAGTTTCCGTAGCCTGCGAACTATTGGCGGTCTTTTGATAGATGCACGCAAGGAGAGATTTCATCATCTCATCCACAGACTGAGCAGGATTCAATCGTAATCGACGAGCAAGCTCCTCTTTCCCAATCTCCCGGATTGCTCGCTGGGACATCAAAAAAACTAAAGAGGCAACCGATGCTGAGTCAGCTCCACCGCTGAGAGAAACGACAAAACCTCGGCTCGACGACTTCTCAGCATAATCGAGAAGTCCAAGAGTAATAGCTTGCCAGAGCTCCTCAAAGTAAGGCATCGGTTGAACGGAGCACTCCCTTATCTGAGAGGTTATTCCATTTACTCCCTCAAAAGATAAAACCCCAGAAACCTCTATTTCTTGACTCCGTGGAATAGGTTCAACCCGAAGAGATGCCGTACCCTGCTGCTTGATTCTACCGCTATCAATATCGACTGAAGCGCAAACTACTCCGAAACGCTTAAGAGAAAAGAGTTGATTTTGAGCAACAACTCCTTTGCGATCGAGAATGCAGGCATCGCCATCGAATATCATCTTTCCAGATTCGCACCCGAGAAGATTAGCCGATAGAACGATTGAAGAGGAAAAACGTGCACCGTCTCGGAGAATAGCACGACGAATCTCTGACTTTCCTAGCGCGAAATGAGAAGCGCTCGGACTCATGACAAGGTCAACACCACTTAGCGCGGCCGTGCGAAGTGGGCGTTGCGGAACCCATGAATCTTCACAAATCTCAACCGCAATCCGAACGCCATCAACAACAAAAGAGATATCACCGATAGGAGTCCCCTGAAAACAATCGGGAAGATACGACTCTCGAAGCTCGGTGGCATGTTCTGCTGGCCACGGCTTAAACCATCGCTGTTCGTAATGAACGCCATCACCCGCCAAAAACTGCTTTGGAACGACTCCCATAAGCCGACCATCTGCACACACTCCATATCCGTTATACACCACATTACGGGCTATACACGGGATGCCAAACCCAACGATCATACCGGCGGTGGCCGGCAAGAGCTCCTCGAGCATCGACCACGCTTTTGCAACAAACCACCTCGAAAGAAAAAGATCTTCTGAGCCATAACCGGTGATACAAAGCTCAGGGAGACACAGAATCTGCGCGCCTTTATTGCGAGCATCCTCAATCGCAGCGATCAGATTCCCTACATTCCGACGCCACGCCAAGGGAGTTTGATTTACACTAGCTGAAGCAACCGTAAGCACCTGCATCGTTTATTTTCCTCTAGAGACCGTTTCGAAATTACTTCGCTCTTTTAACCAAAGTCCGCTACTCAGGATGCATCATCTGCGATCTTCAGATAGTATCATTGCAAAAGATACTTTTTTGGTGAATCGGCTTAGTATCGCAACCAAACCTCAGGAAACAATATAGTTCCAAAAAGAGCTTACTACAGAAAAGAGGTTAGTATGGATGATTCAAACGTACCACATCCCCAATTCAATTCTGAGAAAAAAGGGAACTCTCGAAACGTATCGCGAACAGGACTCATTATAGGTGTGCTTTTTGGCATCCCGTTGGTCGTTACGCTCCTTCTGCAGGGAGTTATGCACGAACGGCTTCGCGAGAACGCCGTCCCAGTAGTAGAGATCTTTGGTGCCGAACTCCCACAAACATTCGAAGTGGTCCTTACCCAGAAAACTGAAGAGGGCATCTTTGCGCGAGTAATTGACCGTTCTCTTCAGATTCGACTCGATCTTTTCATCGTCGAGAAGGGAGGAGTAGCAAAGGGATCTGAACTTCTGGATATTTTGAAGCGCGAAAAAGCACTCAAGGAAGCGAGCGGTATCTCACCTGCTATCACAAAGATGTTTTTAGGTGAATTCAACCCTCTTCGCGCGAAACTCGAAGAAACATTTGATATTCAGATAGGTTCATCGGTGCGGACCGTCTCACGAATTATTTCAAAAGATGAGGAGACCTTTTATATCGGAGTGATCGGAGGTTCTGAACGGCAATTTGGATTTATTCTACTCGATCCGAAAAGAGAGCTTACCAAAGAATCCCTTACCTCAACTCTCAATATCCTCGCCCCACTCGGATAATCTCGACACGATCCACGCACTGCCCGCTCTTAGAGGGTGAGAAAAGAGAGGTCTGTCGTTGATCGTACCACTTTTTATCAGCCTTTTACTTTACCTCGAGGAGCGATGCCATCTTAGCCTCAAGTATTGCGGTAGTAAGGGGCTTTATAACATACGTTGCAACCCCGTCCCGTTTTTCAGTAGAGGCTACGTTTTTTCTTTGAGATTCTGTCGTTATCACTAGAAGGGGGGTGTCTCGGTGTTTATCGTCGGCCCTTACAGCCTTTAAAAGATCCGATCCATCAATCGTTGGAATATTCCATTCAGTGATGATGAGTTGAAACTCTGATTCCTTTAATTTTTCGAGCGCCTCATTTCCATCGGCCGCCTCAACAACATTAGTAAATCCGAGCTGTCGTAAACTATTTCTAACAATCCGTCGCATCGTCGCAAAATCATCAACAACTAAAATCGGCAAATCTCTCGGTACAGTTGCTGGTATCGGCATGTGCTCCTCTTTTCCCTTCTTCCGAACTCATTTTTTCAACCAAAGGGCGAGTTTCAGATGAACGGTCGCTCCTTTGGCATCCTCCTTTTTAACGACACATAAAGCGAAAAACTTAAACTCTTTTCGTCGAATTCTAGTCACACTCAGTTGTTACAACCTCTCCTCGATAATGAGTAAGAGCAGCAGTAATAAATTCAGGAATTGTTTTATTACTGGATAATTCAGGAAGATTATCGATCGGAAAATACCGCACCTCACTCGTCTCGTAGCTCGTCGTCATATCTCCGGAGATATATTCACAGAGAAAAACAAATGTGTAGACATGATGGGCTGAAGTATGTCCATGCTTTTGACCATCGGAGATCCAACAGAGACGCACAGGCCGAACGGTAAGTCCTGTTTCCTGCACAAACTCCTTAATAATTCCCTCTTGTGGTGAATCATTTACATCTATCCATCCACCCGGAAGTGACCACTTACCATCACTCCGCTCCCGCACAAGCAAAACTTTGTCATCCCTAAACAGAGCGCCCCTACAACCAACCTTTGGGGTTGCGTATCCAGTTTGAGCATCGTGAGGGATGAAGAGTTCAGAAGAGGGGGACTCGAGGAGCGTTGCAATGCTCTCGGTCGAGAGGTCATAGAGTTCCTGGTACCTCTCCCGATCAAAATAGCGATCACTATAGGCGAGGCCGTTCTGAGCAAGAGCTCGAACTCGACGAAGATTATCAAGAATAGCGGTATATTTTGAATTCATAAAACGATGGTAGCACTCGGAGGAATATACGCAAAAAAGGCCGCAAAACTGGGATTTCAATTAATTATTGCATTACTATTAGATATAGATATATACTAGAAAGTACAAATGCATAACCAAGCAAAAAGCATATAAAGCCAAATAAATCCAATGATTACAAAAACAAATCCAACACCGCTCGACTCTCTTTTAGAGCAAGGACTACTCTGGACACCAACGGCCTCGGCACTTGAAGATTCATCCAAGTGGGGTGCTCCCTCTTCCTTTGTAGCAACCAATATCCCCGAAATTGATCGTGAGCTTGGTGGTGGTTTGCAGAGAAATGCGATTCACACCTTTTCGGGAACTCCTCTTGATACTATCCCATCGACACCGATCCTTTTGAGTTCATATCTGGCTATCCAATGTCGAATACAGAGTCATGAAAAAAAAGCGGTCGCCTGGATTGGACCACCGCACGAGTGGCCAACTCCTTGGTTCCTCACTCAAATAGCTGAAGATTTAAGCCCCTCTTCACTCCTCTTTGTTCGGGTTACAAATAGCGCAGATCTTCTCTGGGCTATCAAAACAGCTCTCTCTTCCCGATCGCTTAGCGCGATTGTTGCTCCAGTACCCCGACTCAACGTTCGAGAGACACAATCGCTCTCGGTACTCGCACGCTCGGGGGTCTGCTCGGCATTTTTCTATCGAAAAAAATCTGATCCATCACCCTCTGGATACTATTCGCACTGGATAGTCGAAGCTCGAAACCGAGAAAATTCGTTAGAAGAACCTTTTCGTTTTCCCTCGTTCTTACTCAGCCTCAGAAGAACAAAAGGTAAGCAACCATCGAAGACGCAGTGGCAGATAATCTGGAATAACAGGAGATTCTCCGTGCATGATAGTACCATCTCACCGGCCGATGCGGTTCCTTTCCCTTTATCTTCCGAACCTATCGATAGCCCGATTATATCGCGAAACCCCGAAACTCACCGATCGCCCCCTGGAGGAGCTATCGATAGTCATGTACACCGAACGGCGTAATCAGCGAGAGGTCGTGAGAGCATCTGAAAATGGTCTTCAACTGGGCATATATCCTCAGATGAGCCTCTCAGTTGCGCACACACTCTGTCCAGAGATGATCTCGTATCGATATGATCCGGAAGCTGAGTTTTCACTCCTTCAAAAAATAGCTCTCTGGTGTCTCACGATATCTCCAACCGTAGGAATTGATAGTGAGTATCTGACACACTATCTTAAGAGAGAGATCTGCTCTCCACTCTTCTCTGGTATTACTATAGATCTGAGCGGCACCGAGAGACTCCATAAAGGTGAGGAGCGGTTGATTAGCTCCATTGAAAAAGTTTTTGCAAAGCGCGGTCTCGCGATTCGTATCGCGATAAGCAGTACGATTGGAAAGGCGTGGGCCCACGCGCGATTTGCCCCCCGTGTACCCTTTATCGATACGAGCGACTCTTCTTCGGATACTTTATCTGAAAGATCTCCTCAATCAACTCTGTACCACTACCCAATTGCAGCGCTCCGGCTTTCTGAGCAGCTCGAATCACAGATAGCTGAATTGGGGATAAAAACGATAGGTCAAATCTTTGCTCTCCCCCGAAAAAGTCTCCTCAAGAGATTTGGAGATACACTCATCGAACGAATAGAACAGTTCGAGGGGACAAGAATGGAGTTTATTCAACAGGTATCTCCTGCTCCCTCACTCGTACGTACACACAATTTTGAAGTTCCTTCCAATTCCTCATATGAAATAGCCGCACGCGCAGAACCTCTCTACGGATCGCTGACAAATACTCTAGCTTCAGAAAATAAAGCACCACGTTCAATAACTGTTTTTCTTTTTTCATATCCAAGCCAAAACATTATCTGGCAACGCGAACTATTCTTTTTTCGGAGAACAACTACAAAAGAATTTTATGAGCTCCTCCTCTCCTATCTAGAAAATAATCGAACTATTCGCGATGTTTGTAAGATTCAAATGGCTGTTCTTGAAGCTGAGCAACTTCTCAACGAGCAACCTCGATTTGACGGATCGGTTTCACGCGATTCCGATAGAGCTTTGAGAGGTTTTATAGGAGCGATTTCAAATAGAATGGGTCGTTCTGCGATTCAACAGGCCCGTGTATACGATTCACACCTTCCTGAGGAATCTATTGGATTTGAGCCGATTGATTCAAAACTAATTCGATCGCCATCCCCTAACTACACAATAGAAGATCAACCAACGAGACCATCACTTTTTTTTCATCCAGGTGAGCCGATTCGGGTGCTTGCTCTCCTTCCCGATCACCCACCCAAAAGGATGTATCTCGGACAGCAGATTATAACGATAATCTTAAGCTTTGGTCCCGAGAAGATAGAAGAGCCTTGGTTTTCTGAAAAACAGCCCTCACTGCGTGATTATTTTAGGGTTTGTGATTCTCACGGAAGATGGCTCTGGATCTGTCATCATCGAATAGAAAAACGGTGGATGTTGTGTGGAGTATGGGTTTAAAAACATCACCACCTATGCACTACTCCAACATTCAACACTCAAAGCTCCTCTACTCAGAGCTCCAAGTAACTACCAACTATTCGTTTCTCCGTTCTGGCAGCCACCCCGAAGAGCTCGTGGCGCGCGCGGCAGCTCTTGGTTATTCGGCTATCGGTATCACTGACTGGATGACGCTCGGTGGAATAGTTCGTGCTCATACTGCAGCAAAACAGCACGGAATAAAGCTTCTTATTGGATGTGCTCTTCCTCTGTGTGGAGATTTTATTGAGGACCAAAGATCACCATTTCACGCACTTGTCTACCCTACGACAAAATCGGGATACGAGGAGCTCTCTGTTTTTATCTCACGTATTCATACTGAAAGGCTCACGGAACTATCATCATCTCTCTTCTTCCAAAATCTTCTCCTATCATCAAAAGATTTTGTGGTAATAATTCCTGCGATGATAGATAGAAAAAATCGCTTTTCTAATATGTTATCGGCATTTGTTCCGATTATCAGAGAATATATCAAAGATAATTTATATATCGGTATATCGCGAACTTTTTCTGCTGATGATGCGGATCTGCTAGCAATAACTCGCCAACTTAGCGTTGAACATAATCTTCCACTTGTCGTAACAAATGATGTCCGCTACCACACACCGGAGCGTCGAATTGTGCTCGATGCTCTTACCTGTGTCCGTATGAAGATTACAATCCAGGATGTAGGTACGAGGATTCTCCCACACGGAGAGCACTACCTTAAATCACCCTACGAGATGTATCGATTATTTCGGGAGATTCCAGAAGCTGTAGCTCGCACAGAGGAGATAGTCGAAAAGGTTAGCTCATTTTCGCTCGATCAGCTTTGGTACGAATATCCGGAAATTACCAACGATAGCGGTTCAAGTCAGCTCGAAGAGCTCGTTTCTCGCGTTTTTATAGGTGCCGCTGAGCGATTTCCCGAGGGAATCCCCCCCTCTGTCGAACGAGCTTTAGAGGAGGAGATACATCTCATCCAAGAGCTTCGGTACGAAAAATATTTTCTTACCTGTCACGAGATAGTTCTCTTTGCACGTTCTCGAGATATTTTGTGCCAAGGACGGGGAGCGGCCGCAAACTCAGTAGTCTGCTACTGTCTTGGAATAACAGCGGTAAACCCATTAACGATAGATCTTCTTTTTGCGAGATTTGTAAGTAAAGAACGGCAAGAGCCACCCGATATTGATATCGATTTTGAGCACGAGCGACGAGAGGAGGTTATTCAATTTATTTATGAGAGATTCGGACGAGAACACGCCGCACTCACAGCAGAGATTATCACATACAGATTCAAAAGTGCTCTCACTGATATGGGCAAAGTATGCGGTCTTGATTCAGCGACCATAACTCAGATCGCCGAGAGCAGCCGCCGCTGGTCATCAGGAGATATAACAGCCGAATCTCTCTCTCAAACTGGCCTTGATCCCCATAATCTTGCGATCAAAAAAACGCTCGAACTTACAACCCTTATTTGTGGGTTTCCGCGTCATCGCTCTCAACATGTAGGTGGATTTATTATATCTAAATATCCACTCAATCGAATAGTTCCAATCATTCCTGCGACGATGGCGGCACGCGCTATCATTGAGTGGGATAAAGATGACATTGAAGAGCTTGGCATACTGAAGATAGATATTCTTGCGCTAGGCATGCTGAGCTGCCTTCGTCGTTCATTTTCCCTCATTAACGCTGAGAGAGAAAAACTTAGTGAGAAGCCTGTAGCGCTCTACACCATTCCTACCGACGATACTCAGACATACGATATGATCGGAAAAGCTGACACAATCGGCGTTTTTCAGATTGAATCACGGGCGCAGATGTCGATGCTGCCACGCCTCCGTCCTCGCTGTTATTACGACCTCGTTATCGAGGTCGCGATCGTGCGCCCAGGGCCGATACACGGCGATATGGTTCACCCATATCTTCGTCGCCGATTCGGAAAGGAGCGGGTCACCTTTCCTGATGAAAATGTAAAGGCAATTCTGGGAAAAACGCTTGGCGTTCCTCTTTTTCAGGAACAGGCTATGCGCCTTGCGATCTGCCTTGCTGGATTTTCGCCGGGGGAAGCAGAGCAGCTCAGAAGAGCGATGGCGGCGTGGAAACGTCACGAAGATGTGATTCAAAAATTTAAAGCGCGAATCATTGAAGGTATGCTTGCACACGGATATTCCCGTCAGTTCGCAGAGACGTGTATGCATCAGATACGGGGATTTAGTGAATACGGTTTTCCTGAATCTCACGCTGCATCTTTTGCTCTTCTTGTTTTGGCATCAGCGTGGATTAAAAAACACTACCCTGCTCAATTTTGCGCATCGCTCCTTAACAGCCAACCGATGGGATTTTATGCGCCCGCACAGATTATTCAGGATGCGAAAAATCACAACGTTGTCGTTGAATCAGTTGATATCAATAAAAGTGATTGGGAAACGACGATTGAAGATTCCGGGTCTGTTCGAATTGGGATGCATCTGATTAAGGGTATTGAGCAGAGGCAAGGGGAGCTTATTGCGCTTATTGTAAAATCTAGAGGCTTTTTACCGACGATTCAGGATCTATGGAATGCGGCTTATGAAACCGCATCTTTTATTCCACTTCGGCGAGAAACTCTCGTAAAATTAGCGCAAGCAGATGCCTTTCAAAGTATGGGATTATCTCGTCGAGAGGCGCTCTGGGAGATTCGTGGGCTCACAGCTCATCCCATTCCGTTGAAAGAACTTGACGATCCAATCGGTCGCAGCCGACTTCCTCTTCTCTCTTTTGGCCAGCAAGTATCTTTGGATTATGAGAGCGTTGGCTTCTCTGCAAAAGCTCATCCAATCTCCCTAATTAGGCCTATTTTGAACAAAGATTTCAACGCCCGCAGCTGGCAAAGCATCGCGCAAGATAACTCACTCCGTCACGGCTCAACATTCACAGTGGCAGGACTCGTAATCAGCCGCCAACGACCCGATACTGCTAAAGGGATAGTATTTTTGAGCCTCGAGGATGAAACGGGGATAACTAATATCATCGTCTCTCGTGAACTATTCGAACAAAACGCCCGAGCAGTAATGCACGAACCAGCCCTCGTTGTTCGTGGTGCATTAAGAAGAATAGGGCCGGTGATATATTGCGTGGCGGCTTCGGTGAGGGGTATTGGTGAGCTTTTGGATGAGGTGATGAGTTAGCCTAAATTCTTATTTCTCAGATGCTGTGAAATAGGGAAAGATTGAAATGAGTGCTTAAATGAGAGCGCTGCTGGCTTTATTTCAGGATCGGTTTGGGTAATCCACGATGATCTGAATTAATCTCCGCCTTAAAAAAAATACTATTTTTTTAAGAAAGCACTCCTTATTCAGAAACAGAAACTGCTTCATCGAGTATCGAAAGGAAAAGACCTTGAGCCAAGCCGGTGGTAGATTTTTTTGGGGTAGTGGAACGGGCTTTGACCGTTGGGACTCCAATGTCACTATCGTGCCCACTTCTTACAACGACATATGGATATCCTTTATATCGCCATAAAACGACTCGTCGGGTCTCCTGCTCTAAAATCTCATCGGGCTCCCCACAAAGAGCTCTGAGCCGCTCACGCGAATAAAAAGCTCCGCTAAATCCCCGACAGGGGCGAGTTTCGGCAGAGGCAATATGCGGAAGAGTAGTTAAAAGGCCAAGGATTACTCCAAGGTGAATACTCCAGATTATCGGCTTTTTCCTCATAAAACTCCTCTTAACGCCTCTCTATGTATATATCCCCAAACCATCTCGCTCGTTGTATAACCAGAAAATGGTGGACACGGGCCCCGCTCTCCTCCTAAAATAAGCCGTTGAGTGTGAGACTAAAAGCCCCTGTTGCATGAGCAGGGTCAACAGGTATTGAATCAGTTTTTGAGGAATCGGCAATGACTAATGATTTTCGAGCTCGATTGGCTGGAAGTTTAGCACTAACGGTCGGATTAGTCTGGGCATTTACCCTCGGAAAAAATTGGTTACCACTTGCTCCGCTCGGAACAGGAGCAGTGCTTTACCTAGCTGGACTGTTAGGTGTTTCCAACAAGATTGGTCAAACGAGAGGTTATCCCATCCTGCTACTTGTTCTCTCTGCCGTGGCTGCCCTTATTTCGATCGGCTGCCAGATATCGGTTGGGTTTGTAGCTACTGACTTAGTCGGCCAACTCCTCCTTTTGGGAGTTTTGATCTGGTTCTACCGCGAGACTCTCGCCGTACTCCAGTCTAAACAGTAACACCCCCATTAGAATCTCCTCTTTAGAGCCTCTAATTTAGCAGGGTGACCAAAAATGCTTAATCGGGAAAAATGTCCGACGATCGGTTAGTAGGTTGAATTAACGAATAAACTGAAATTTTTCTTTTTTTCTCTAACTTAAGCAGCGCTTAACGCTTTGTCGGAATAGTTTCCTTGGGAGCTGGAATATAACCCGCAGCTATTCCGTATAATTCTTCTCCCGTTCTATGCCATCCTCGGCCTCCTCACGCCCTCAATACGCCCTTTTCGTCGGAGCCGGTATCCTTGCGAGTCGACTCGTTGGATTCGTACGCCAAAGGACGATGAACCACTATTTTGGGGGGCGCTCTGATGCGGCGGATGCTTTCTACGCTGCGTTCAAGATTCCAAACCTTTTGCAAAATCT
Source organism: Bdellovibrionota bacterium (assembly GCA_044345055.1). Classification (GTDB taxonomy): domain Bacteria; phylum Bdellovibrionota_C; class UBA2361; order UBA2361; family OMIW01; genus OMIW01. The sequence continues at coordinate 1,844 of JBIJBT010000059.1, read as the reverse complement.
TTTTGGTGAGGGAGCGCTCTCGGGGTCTTTTATTCCGGTCTATTCTCGACTTCTCGCGGAGGGAAAAACAGAAGAAGCACAATCTACCGCTCGCGCCGTGCTCGGCATACTCGCACTCGCAATAAGTATTCTCGTCGCTCTTGGAGTAATGATCACTCCGGCGATCATATCCCTGATTGCTCCAGGTTTTGTCGGCGAAAAAAGAGCTCTTACTATCACTCTTGTTCGTATTCTCTTTCCCGGGAGTGGAATTCTGGTCATCTCGGCGTGGTGCCTCGGAGTGCTCAACTCGCATCGACGCTTTTTTCTCTCGTACAGCGCTCCTGTTATCTGGAATCTCTGCATTATCGGGTCGATTTTGTTAGGTGCAGGAAGCTCGGGCACCAATCTAGCGATAGTGGCCGCATGGGGTGCGGTGTTCGGGAGCTTTGCCCAAATATTGATTCAACTTCCCTCGGTAAAAAGCTTTATTCCCTCTCTCCGACCAGTCCTCACATTCAACTCTTCATCAGTCCGCACCGTTCTTAAACATTTTATTCCAACAACTGGGGTGCGGGGTGTTGCCCAAATCAGCGCCTATGTCGATCAGATGATCGCAAGCCTTCTTCCAACCGGCGCAATTACGGGACTCACTAATGCCCAATTGATATACACTCTGCCAGTTAGTCTCTTTGGCATGTCTATAGCGGCATCAGAGCTTCCAGAGCTTTCTCGCTTGTCGCCAAACGCAACAACCGCTCTCGAACAACGCTTAATAGCTGGGTGCAGGCACCTCGCATTTTTTATCATTCCAACTATCTCGGCCTTTTTCCTCCTAGGCGATACAATAGTCGGTGCGGTGTATCAGACCGGAGCGTTTTCTTCACAAGATGTTAGGTATGTCTGGGCCATTCTGTGCGGCTCCTCTATCGGGCTTCTCGCAGGGACTCAGGCCCGCCTTTTCTCTTCGGCTCTTTACGCTCTCCAGGACCCGCGAACCCCCCTCCGTTTCGCCTCACTTCGGGTAGTGCTATCGGGCATTTTGGGTCTATCCCTTGCAACTTGGGGAACGTCTCTCTCTGGACTCCCTCCGCTCTGGGGAGCCGTTGGATTATCGGCGGCGAGTGGATGCGCTGGCTGGATTGAATTTTTCCTACTTAAAAATCACCTAATCAGGGCTCGTGGAATCAATCCCCATACCGAAAAACGATTTATTACCCTCCTCACCCTCACCTCTGTGCTGAGTGCAGCAATCTGCTACCCTCTTAAAAATTATTGTAGCTTGCTCCACCCAGCGCTGGCAGCTGGAATTATTCTTCCGCTCTATGGTGGGCTCTACGCAGGGACCACAGTTGCCTGTAAGATTCCAGAGGCAATCGCTCTTTTTATTAAAGTTAAAAAGGCTATTTCACGAATCGTTGGCCCCCTGTTTCGCCGAAGGAGTCCCTGATTATGTTTACTCGGATAGCAATTGTTTCCGACACTCACGATAACCGCGAAGTCGTAAGGAAAGCGGTTTCATTAATCAGTGAAATGAATCCATCGATTATCATTCACTGCGGAGATATCACTTCTGCTGAAACTCTTGAGCTCTTTTGCGGCCTACCCCTTCTTGCGGTTTTCGGAAATTGTGATTGGGATCGCGATATGCTTCAAAAAGCTGCAGGTCATTTCGGGTTTGAAGCTATTGAAGATCAAAGGGAAATTCACCTGAACGGAACTTCAATATATGTATGCCACGGACATCGAGGGCACCTTATTCAGGAGATGGCGCTTTCAGGAAGGTATGACTACCTCTTTCATGGCCACACCCACGTTCAGGACTCTAATACGATAGGTTCGACGCGAGTTATCAATCCAGGAGC
>JBIJBT010000052.1:0-19623 GCA_044345055.1 Bdellovibrionota bacterium | reverse complement strand
CATGGGTACTAAAGTACTGTATTAGCCCATTAATAACAATACTTATATTGCTTGTTTACATGGGTACGTTTTGACAGTTACAAAAACCCGAAATGCTCGGGAATATCAATATTTTAAGTCTGGTTTTTAGGGGTGTTTTTGGGGGAACTTCGGTTTAGCACGTTCACCAGCCTGGTGGATGAAGCAATCGCATTTCTCATCTCTTCGCCAATCTCTGTAATCCCTCCCAAGCAGCGATTTCAGGGAACAGGTGTCTATGCAATTTACTATCAGGGGAAGTTCCCTCTTTATAAGCCGCTGACCGATTTGTCTTCTGGCTTTGGAGATCATCCGATTTATGTTGGAAAAGCAGTGCCCCCAGGATGGAGACAAGGACGAGACAATAATTCTTTAAAAATATCGGAAACTTTATTCAAAAGACTCCGAGAACATGCTGGAAGTATCGCCCAGACTAAGAACCTCAAGGCTGATGATTTTTCTTGTCGTTTTATGGTATTGAATAACGCTGAAAGTGATCTGATCGGGGCTGTGGAAGCTGGTCTAATTCGTAGGTTTAGACCAGTTTGGAACTCAGTAGTAGACGGTTTTGGGAACCACGATCCTGGCAGCGGAAGATATGAACAGGCAATCTCTGAGTGGGACATAATTTATCCAGGTAGATCCTGGAGTATTAAGCTCAAGGGCAAAGGTTCAGAGCAGTCGAAGATAGAAGCAGCCATCAAAGCGCATTGGAAAACGGAGAAACCTGACACATGAGCAAGAAGAAAAAAACCACCAGTGTTGAATTATTCAGCGGTTTAGGTGGACTTTCTCTTGGTCTTGGTTATGCAGGTTGCTCACACGAAGCACTTATCGAGATAAATGAAGACGCTTGTGAGTCGATTCGCATAAATCAAAAGCGCAATTTCGAATTAGTGAAAGATTGGAATGTCTTTCAAGGCGATGTGAAGGACTTTCCGTATCATACCCTCAAGTCTTCAATCGAACTTGTTGCTGGCGGTCCACCATGTCAACCATTCTCCCTAGGAGGAAAGCACAAGGGTCATGAAGACGAACGAGACGGGTTTCCGTTAGCTGCAAACGTGATCAACACGCTCACACCAAAGGCATTTATTTTCGAGAATGTTAAAGGTCTACTTAGGGCATCTTTTGCCGAGTATTTTGAGTATGTCATCTTAAGATTGACGTACCCCGAAATTACCAAGAAGCCTTCAGAGGAATGGCAACAACATCTAGATCGTTTAGAGAAGGTTCACACCAAAGGAAAATTCGATGGACTCAAGTATAATGTGGTCTTTCGCTTGCTAAACGCCGCTGACTACGGAGTTCCGCAACATCGAGAACGAGTTTTCATAGTTGGTTTTCGCTCTGATTTGGGAATTGAATGGTCTTTTCCAAAAGCCACTCACTCGGAAGATGAGTTAGTTAAAAGCAAATGGGTAACTGGAGAGTACTGGGATTTGCACAAAGTTGCGAAGGCAAAGCGACAGCCTATACCTCCTTCCCTCGAAGGTGCGGTAAGTAGACTATCTGTGGGGTCACTATTTAAGCCTGACACACAACGATGGCAAACAGTCAGAGATGCACTCTCGGGCTTGCCTGAACCCAGTCGAGAGGAATCAAAACAATCGAAGTTTCTTAATCATCTATTTCGGGGTGGAGCGAAGTCCTACCCTGGACATACTGGTAGCTATATTGATGAGCCATCTAAAACCTTGAAAGCTGGCGGTCATGGAGTTCCAGGGGGTGAGAATATGCTCCGACTGGAAGATGGAACCGTCCGATATTTTACCGTAAGGGAAAGTGCACGAATTCAAACTTTCCCCGATGATTACTTCATCTCTGGTTCTTGGACTGAAAGTATGCGTCAGATTGGAAACGCAGTTCCCGTATTGCTAGCCAAAAAAGTTGGAGAATCCGTCCTATCGCAGTTAGGGACAAATTGAACTGATCTCCGTCTTTGCAGCAACCATCGTTATTGAGCCGAAAACAGCCGAGAATTATTATCCGAGTGGCAATCTAGGGTCAGGCATACCCCTGCTACTTCTAAATGAGCCTAGCGCATTCGTCGGGCAATCCGGTCTGTATCTCCAGCCAACACATCCGCCTTATGAAAGACCTCAAGATGCGAGTAATGATCCTCCAGCATTTTGATACTGGTGCCCATATTCTTTGAGATCAGGTGAAGGTCTGGAACCTCACGCCTCAGAAGTTGGAACGTGGCGTAGGTATGTCGCAAGCTGTAGAGCGATCTTTGATTGCCGTCAGCATCTTTGAGCAGATCGCATTCCTCCAGCACTCTCTTAAATGCGCCGTGCAGGTCTTTCGGTATCGTTCCGTCACGAAGACGGAATACAAAAGCATCCACATTACCTAGCTCTGAAAACTTCAGATCCTTCAGGTCTGGAAAGCGGTCTTTGATGCGCTGTAGATACTGTCTGACGGAGTGACGGGCAATAACGGTGCGTGAGCCTGTCTTGCCTCTGGGTATCTTTATTTGCAAGAAAAGTTTCCCGTCCTTCTCGAACTCGGAGATGTTCTTCCAGCGCAAATAGCGAGTTTCAGTTCCAGGTCTGATGCCTGTATTCGCTAGGAAAAGGACATAATCACGGAGCAGTTCTCTGATGTAGATGGTGCGGTTCTTAACACCACCTTGAGGGCTGTCTTTGGTGGTGAGCTTCGTGTAGCCCCGAAGAAAACGAAAGAGCTTCCGATATTCTTCAAGCGTGAAGTACGGTCTTCGCTCTGTCTTCTTACCGTCGTTCTTGAGAGAGATTTTTTGAGAAGGATGCAGCCAGCCCTTCTGAATAGCTACGTCATAAACGTAAGAGAGAGCAGCGTTGTGGGAGTTGATCGTTGACTTGTTCGCCTTTCGTCCAAGTCGCTCACTTCGCTGCTTATCGAACTCCATCAGGTCTTGATAGGAGATGTTTCCGATGAACTTTTGCCCGAAGAACTCTTTGTAGCGTTCGATTATTCTGATGTAGTCGTTATAGCTCACCTTACCGATGCCAGCTTGCAGCTTGAACTGCATCTCCTTGATGGCGTGATCAGCAACGTGCCTGAAGGTGCGTGTATCAACGGGAAGATTATTCTCTAAGAGCGTTTGGATCTGAATGATCTTACGCCGTGCCTCTTCCAGTGCCTTTTCAATCGTGTCTGCCTTAGTAGAGAATTTCTTCCACTTGTTTACCTTGGGAAGAAGATACCTGGCGTAGAAGTACGGTGTATCGGCATCGGTGCGTCTGTAGAGCACGAGATTGCCGTTTTCAAACTTATGAAGTTCTTGTTCTGAAGGTCGCATTTTCCCACTTCCAAATGGTTCCCCAACCGGAGCCATAGGAAGCTATCGGCTATTGATTGGGTGAACTTAAATGGGAACGAGTGGAAAAACAGTTTCGATGGTTCAAGACTGAAAAGAGATGAGGTGAAAGAGAGTTCCCACTTTTAAATTCCCGAAGCCATTGGCTAAGGGATTGTGGGATGAATTTCAAGGATAACCACTTGATAATCCTAATAGCGAGAGCCGGACTCGAACCGGCACGTCCCTTTCGGAACTCAGGATTTTAAGTCCTGTGCGTCTACCAATTTCGCCATCCCGCCACATGTTCTCTCAATTCACCTCATCTCTTTTAAGTCCTGTATGTCTACCATTCCATCACTCGGGCTGGGCATTATTTCTAGGATTCCTTTCTATCACACCCAAGCAACAAGGTAAAATGTTCGATGGTCTGGTGAGGGGATGGGGGTTATCTTAGTGTTCCTACTAGCTGTTTTTTTAGTCGGGGGTTTGTTTCTGCTGAGAGGGCGGCTTGTAGGATGCGGCGATCTTCGGGGTTTGAGGGTTTCAAAATACCGTAGGCGTAGGCTCTCGCCATCGATTCTGAGTGAGTGGAGAGATCTACTAGAATTTCTCTCGGCAAATTGGTTGTGCGCGATTGAAGGAGGTAGCGGGCTGCCTCGAGGTTGAAACCGTCAGTGCTTGTTTTTCCATCACGCGCCACAAGAAGTTGTGCAACTATGAGAGGTGGTGGTTGTGTTTTTAACCAACCGTGGACAAGAAGAAGCTGGTCGCGGCCGGTGGTTTGCAACGCGCCAGCAAGGCTTAGTACCTGTATCCGCGAGAGGGAATTTTGTGAGGCTACCAGCACGGGCAACACCTCATGAATCGCAGAAAAAGATGGGTTACTTAGAAGTCTACGACCTGCGGTTTCGCGAATGCCGAGCCGACGAAAAGCGAGTAGATCGACTAATTGATCATACGATAACTGCTCGCCTACAAGGCCGAGCGATATAAGGAATCGAGCGGGCGGTTGCACCTCTTTCCATGTATCAAGCTCATCCTGATCGAACCAGCTCATAAAAGACCGAATTAGTTCGCTTTGCGGAACTAGCGCACCGAGCACCTCGATGCAGAGCTGATTATTTGCTTGGAGGGCATCCTTGATTATATCGAGCTTAGCGAGCAGCCGTCCCTCATCTCGATAGGGAGAAAGATATGCAGCGAGCACAGGGGGGCGCAGATCGTTTGCAAGAAGATGGGCCGCTGCTTTCGCCTCGATCTCTTCGATAGATCGAAGTCCGAGCGCCTGAAGACCTTTGAAGGTTGGACCTATCGGTGCGGGAAGTTCTGCAAGCCGACTTGGAGGAAAAAGCTGTAACTCCTCTGCAGGTGCCTCTATCGGTGAACGGGCCAAGATCCCAAATAAGACCCCAGGATGAGTAGAGTCCGAAATAGTGACCGGCTCTCTTCCGCTTAAGAGGGAGCCAACTGCGAGGGTGAGAATAACCTCACGATCATCATCGGATAGCTCAGCTTCCCAACGCGGGTCAAGCGCGACCTTTAGCAGCTCGGCGTGAATCGAGCCGTGGGTGAAGCCTCGACGAGCCGCATCGAGAATGGCGATCTGGGCATCGAGATTGTGCTCTCTTATAGCGGCCTCAGCGACTATTCTCATTGAGGTTGGATGACCGCTCGTCCAATAACCGTCAAAGGGTGGGGCTTCCTGTTTTTGTCCCCAGAAAAAACGGCCTGCACTCGCGAGCGCGACAAATGCAAAAAGGAGCGAAATCGCAACCCATGAGCTGGCTCGGCGCTCGTTGCGTGAGGGATATTCGATCGGTGAAGCAGGTGCGAGCTCAGCTTCTTGATCGGGTGTTGTAAGAGGGGCCGGATCTTTCGGTGATTGTGTCGATTGATCAACTAGCTGAGGTGAATTGGGGCTAATTTGGGGCTCGGATGGTGTAGCTTTCGGGGTTGGTCTAAGAACGGCGGAGCCGCGTCCTCCTGAACGTATTGTTTCGTTGCGATCAGTTGAGAGGGGTCGTCCATCCTGGAGATCGCGAAGGACCGCCAAAACCCAATGAATCGAGGGGCGGCGGGATACATCCATCGATGTCATGACCTCAAAAAGGCTGTTTAGCTCTCGATGAAGTCCGAGAGTTCCCGCAAGTTTTCGGCCAACTTTTCCTAGAGTAAAGATATCAGCGGCTGCTGATACAGGGGAGTCACCACCAATCTCTGGAGCTAGCGAGCTTCGACCTACCCGCGCTGATGGGCAAAAAATGGCGAACCCTGGATCCACGAGCGCTATCGTGGAATCCTCTCTTATGACGATGTTTGCGAGTGATACATGACCATGCACCCGAGAGCTTGCATGATATTGCTCGACACTTTCAGCAATGCGGCGGAATAAAGACAGGAGCTCTTCGCGGCTCGAGGGAGGTTCCCTATCTGCCATGACAGTTGGCGCAAACGGACGACAGTACCAGAGTCGACTGTTCGCCTCGCCACTCCTGTATTCTGGAGAAAGATGACATGCCCAATTAAGAAGAAGGCGGAATTGATCAAATGCTGCACTATCTTCAGAGAGGATGGGATCGATTGGACGAGTAAGCCAGAGTCCCGATTGGTCTCGAGTTAAAATTCGGGTGTCCCACGCCCCGTCGCCGAGAACGATTCGCCATACCGTTCCGGGCGGGCGAGCTAATTCGATTAATTGGCTCACGATCTCGCGCTGCCGGGGCGTTGCTTCTTCAAGAGCTATCTGACGGCGCTGCACGCGAGCTACTCCTTTGGTAAAACTATTCTGCCTTCAGTATCTCAGCATCACCTTTGAGACCGCAAGAGAGTTTACCCGTCAGGTGGGGAGAGAGCACGGCGCTTAAATCGAGCCCTTCTCGGCCATTAATGCCCGAAGTTCGATTTCAAATCGCGGGAGGATTTCATCGTATGGGAACGATCCGATAAGCTCACCCTTTCGTTTAAAATTAACGTGGCTCGGCGCGCACCACAGTCCGAGATCTGCATCATCTGTTTCGCCTGGTCCGTTGACGCGGCACCCCATCACCGCGATCGTGATATTTTCCTTCTCCGCAATCTGCGCGACAACCCGCACCTTCTCTGCGAGCTCGACAAATGCGCTATTTTCGACCCGTGAACAGGAGGGGCACGAAATAATATTGAGACCCTCTTGGCCAAAAGTTGGCACCGATCGAAAGCGGCCCGCATAAACATCGTTAATTATAGTGCGGCCAACGATTATCTCTTCGTGCTTGCGATCGTTGGGTAGGGTGAGTGAGACCCGAACTGTATCGCCGATGCCGCGAGCTAGGAGATGCTCAAATGCGACACGAGTTTTTATTTCACCCATCGGCAGTAGTCCCGCTTCAGTAACACCGAGATGTAGCGGAACTTCCGGAAATCGTGATGCAAAGGCCGTATTAATCGTGACAACGTCCTGAGGATCGGAGCTTTTGAGCGATACTACGTAATTTGTAAAGTTGCTATCCTCAAGGTAGCCAATATGCTCAGCTGCAGATGTGAGAGCGGCTTCTATCGGATCTGGCCCCCCAAGCGCCGGGTCGAGAGAACCAAAATTAACCCCAATACGTAGCGCACAATCGTTTTGGCGAGCAGCCTCAACGATGCAGGCAACCTTCTCTCGCACGGGAACTGAGCGCTCATGATGGTGGAGATGGCCTGGATTATAACGAATTTTGTCAACAAACGGCGCTACTCGCTCAGCAAGCCGATAGCTTTCCTGAAGATCGACGACGAGCCGGGCATGTGGAACCTTTTCGCGGATGACTGCGAGGGCTTCTACATCTTTTTTGCTATCGACCGCGATCCGAATTATATCAGCTCCGTGATCGATAAGCCGTTGAATTTGGCCAGATGTGGCCTCAACATCTTGAGTCTTTGTCGCGCACATCGACTGGACCGATATGGGATGATCCGAACCAATTCTCAGGTCTCGAACGGATACCGAGCGAGTTTTTCTGCGAATAATGCGAACTGGAACATTCATGATGAACCCCCTAAAAATAGCGCTCTCAGAGTAATTTCACCGGCCTGGAGCGGTCTTAAAAAAGCCTCTGAATGATTGCCGCAACATCCGCGCGGAGGCCGAAGAGAGATGATACCGTAACAAGGATAGAGATTAAATGGGGGACCGCAATATCCCAAGACCCTTGCCGACTCGTCTCCATACAAAACGCCACCTTCTCCACTGCGATAAGGTGTGGTAGCGTCTTTGTAGGTTCCGCAAAAATCGAGAGTCGTTTTGGTTGTCAGGGGAGGTCACGTGCATCGTTCAACAGGAAGTGTCAGTGCTGAGGATATTCAGGCTATCTTCGATTCCATCACCGAGCGCTTTGAAAATCCGGTCCCTATTGGGGGACGAAGCGAGAGTCATGTGTATTATCGGGTCGAGGATCTCGATGATGAGCAGCTAAATGCGTGTGCCGATTACGTAGCTCACCGCGTGCGTAATGTGGTTGCACCTCTCGACGTGCACCTCTTTTTGCGGCTTCCAGGTGGGTATAGCTTTTTTGCAGAGCGGCTTTGCGCTATTTATTCGGAAATAAACCGATCGAAAGAGGATATACCTCTCGAACAATATCTTCAGAGTAAATTCTCAAACGGTTACGCCGAGCGATTTCGTGGGATGAACGCTGTGCTGGTGACTGATGTTATTACAACGGCCCATTCAAGTCTTGAGGCACATACGAGAGCAACCCTAAAAGGAATATCGGTGCTCTGTTGGGCGACCCTTATCGATCGCACCTTTGGTCCAGGACCCGTCTCAATCGTCTCCGCGCTTACTGGAGAGCCAGTCAGGTTGCTTTCATCAATAGGGTAGCCGAAAAAACGAGGAATTCCTCTTTTAGGGGCGTGCTATGGATGATCATCTCGATAATAGCTCGCAGAAGCCTCTTCTTCCTGAAATCGTTGGAGAGGGACAGAGCGATCTGGTTGAGCTTTCCGAAATTGAAAAAGAGGCGCTTGATTACGCTTATCGGTCTCGTGCCGCGAATACCGTTCGGGCGTATCGTGCAGACTGGGCTCATTTTGTCGAGTGGTGTCGCACCCACAACCGAGCATCACTGCCCGCCGAGCCGGAAACGGTCGCGCTCTACATCACATATCTTGCCAATCGAGGAAACCGCCGTACTACAACGATCGCTCGACGGCTCGTTACTATCTCTGAGGTTCACCGCTCACGTGGCCTTGAAACACCGGTGCGGCACTCAGCAGTGCGTGCCGTGTGGGATGGCGTAAAGCGAACATTTGGATTTACCCCGCGCGGGAAATTGCCAACGCTTCTAATCGATATCCAGGAGATGCTCGCCGCTCTTCCTAATAGCTTGCTCGGAGCTCGCGACCGCGCATTACTTCTTATTGGATTTGCCGGAGCGATGCGCCGCAGTGAATTGGTTCGGCTCGATATGACCGATGTGGTTCGATCAAATCAGGGGCTCGCGATAACGATTCGGTTTAGTAAAACTGACCAGGAAGGTCGGGGGCGCACCGTGGGTATACCGTTTGGCGAAAATGAGGACACCTGTCCAGTCCGAGCCTATGACGAGTGGATAGAGCAGGCGAGTATTCGTCATGGTCCCGTATTTCGATCTGTAAGTCGGCACGGAAGAGTAAGTCCTCGCCGCTTAACCGACAAAACGGTTGCCCGCGTCGTAAAGCGTTCCCTAATGCTCGCGAGTCGTGATAGCACCAATTACTCCGGGCACTCTTTGCGGGCAGGCTTGGCGACCCAAGCAGCTCTATGTGGCGTGCCCGAGCGCGCAATTCAGGATCAAACAGGCCACCGTAATCTGATGATGCTGCGGCGGTATATCAGAGCGGGAAGCTTGTTCCTCGATAATGCAGCGGCAAAGATTGGATTGTGATATTGAGTGGGGGTATGGAGCGCTACCAAGTTGAGGACTTTTAAAACTTTTTCCATGCAGATACTTGACCTTACGGGTAGCTTTGGATACTATTCTTCTTGTGACGCGGGGTAGAGCAGCCTGGTAGCTCGTCGGGCTCATAACCCGGAGGTCGGTGGTTCAAATCCGCCCCCCGCAACCAAACAGTTCAATAGAATCCGTCGGCCCTCAAATACTTCCCCGAGGGCGAAATCAAAATCACCGATATTCGGAAACAACGCTGCATGTCGAGTCTGAATCCTCGACTATTAATCGTCGATTGTAAATTGTACAGCTTCCCCATCGATACTGAATTCCCACGTTGCAGGGAATTGGCGTGGACCTACTACCTCATACCGAACATTAAACGAACAAGCATTGCCGGGCATTAATAATCTATCGAAACAACCTCCATCAACTCGTAAGGGAGGTAGCTCGGTTGTGTTTGCGGCAATATAGGTGATTCGAGCGTTAGGAAGGTCCAGAGGGTAAGTTGAGGAGCTGTTCTCCACGGTGGCTGCAACAATTAGCTCTGAATCGTTCCGATCGGGTTTGATAGAAATTGTAAAATTGCGGCGATCTCTGACTGGATCGCTAACACTAACTCCAAAGCATCCCGAGAGAACGAGGGTAATACCGAGTAGGTGGATACCTATCTTCATGAATGCAATCTCCGTGTTTGCATACTGGGTGAAGCACCCGTTTTTATAAACTCTTCAAGGACTAAGCACTCCGTCGGTGATCTTCAGGAGTGCTTAGTTGGTGATAAAGTTTCCCCTTATTTACCCAAAGATAGAAAGCCCCTTCTTAATGAAGTTTGTTACTTTTCCGAGGCTGCCACCGAAGAGACTGCCGATACCATCTCCTAACATTTTGCTGATACCACCATCAAATAATCCACCTAGGCCGCCTTTGAAGAGGTTCCCTAGTCCACCCTTGAAGAGGTCGCCCAGCCCACCTTTAAATAGACCTCCGAGTTTTCCAAGGATGCCGACTATTCCACCAGCGACCGGATTTATGAATCCGAAAATAGTGGAGACAATCGAGAGAATCTGCTCTATTCTAGAAGATTTCTTGTCATCAGCTGTTGTTGCAGGATTACTCGTAGTTGCCGGGTCGGTAGCCGCAGCACCGGGAGCTGCCGCGTTGGCCTGGTCGGTCGATTCGGGTCCAGCAATCGACGGTGTAGCGGGCACAGAGGGCGGGGTGGCTACGGAAGGTGCGGCAGGTGAAGAAGATATTGCCGATGGCTGCTGCTCGCCACCTTTACCTTGCACCATTCCCATTATTGATTGGATAAACTGGAGAACAGTCTGCAAAAGCTGTTGAAGAGTTTGTGCTACAGACTCTAGAGTTTTGCCGTCTCTGTTTTCGGTTTCGGGGCACCTATGGTTGAATATAGCCGGTAAGTTTCTAATACCGTTGGGGCGATGTGGGTGCTTAACATTTTTGGCTTTAGCGGCGGTGGTTCCTTGGGCCTGATAGTTAGCCACTGGTTTGGCTATTTGTGGTTGTATTGATAGCGACATAAAGGTCTCCTAAATATAACAGTAGCAATAAATGGCTGAAGAGTAATTCTCCTCAAATCATCAGTTTCCCGATCGATTGGAACGAAATCGCCTAACGTGATAGTTCGTCCGCACCTGATGGGAGGTCATGTAAAAAACATGAACAATCATTTATCGGTCGCTCCTTTTCAGAGTTTCCTCTACACCTCTTTTTTTTGAGATAAGTGTTGAAGCCGTGTCTCCCGTTGACACAATTGTCGTCAGAATATAACGTTTTATGGTTACATTCCCGGAGGATAACCGATGTCAGGACATTCGAAGTGGGCCACGATAAAGCGAAAAAAAGCGGCGACCGATGCTAAGAGGGGCAAGCTGTTCACCCGATTGCTGCGCGAAATTCAGGTGTCGGCGAAGCTAGGAGGAGCCCTCGAGGGAAATGCTCGGTTGAGGACCGCAGTTCAGGCGGCGCGAAGTGTTAGTGTGCCTGGCGATAATATTGATAGAGCCGTTAAGCGAGGACTCGGGCAGCTCGATGGAGCTGATTATGAAGAGGTCGCTTATGAAGCGTATGGGCCGGGTGGCGTTGCTATTTTGGTAAAAACCCTCACGGATAACCGCAATAGAACTGTTGGTGAGCTGCGCAGTATTCTCGCACGACACGGGGGAAGCATGGCGGGAGTCAATTCGGTCGCCTACCTCTTTACCGATCGAGGCTCTATTGCGGTGCAGAAAGGGGCTATTGAAGAGGATGAATTACTGGCACTAGCTCTCGAGGCAGGGGCAGACGATCTTGTTGATGAGGGTGATCGATGGGTCGTTCAAACTGATCTAAAGAGTTTTGATGGAGTTCGTGCGGCTGTTCAGAGTCGGGTTCAGGATGCAGAGGCAGCACTAGCCCCAGTTGCTTCAACCTCAGTACCTGTGGCCGGAAAAGATGCAGAAATACTGCTGAAGCTCCTCGATGCGCTCGATGATCTAGATGATGTCCAAAATGTCTACGCTAATTTTGACATCGATGATGGTGAGCTTGGGCGGTTGTCAGCATGATTGCCTTTCTTGTAGGTGTTATTGCTGAGCGGATCGGAGCCACTGTTCTGATTGATGTCGGAGGTGTCGGATACGAGGTCCTCTGTACACGAGCTGCTCGGGACAAAATGGTTCTTGGCGAAAGAATAAAGGTTCCCGTTTACACCGAGGTGCGCGAAGATGCGTTGAGGTTATTTGGTTTTGCGGATTCTCTTGAGCGACAGGTCTTTCTTCTTCTCCTTAAGGTAAAGGGGGTGGGACCAAAGACGGCCCTTGATATTATTTCAGCGATAGATAAAGTTGCGCTGCTTCGCTCTATAGGTTCACAAGATGTTGCGACGTTGCAAGGAACACGAGGTATTGGGAAAAAGACTGCCGAGCGGATAGTCCTCGAACTTCGGGACCGGGTTACTGAATTTGTTACGGATCTGCAGTCCTTCGAACCGGCTCAGGTGTCTGGTCAGAGTGGCGTTGTTCATGATGCGGTCGAAGCGCTTATTGCGCTCGGATTTCCGAGGCGCGATGTTGAGCGAATTGTCCGCCAGGTCAGCGAGCAGCTTACTGCTCCCTTTGATTCAGGGGCTGTTGTTCGGGAATCGTTGCGCCATTTCTAGTAGGTGCGCCATTTTAAATGAGGGAAACGTGCTGCTCGGAGCGGTTATTGATTCGGGCAGGAGGGCCAAGAAACATGAAGCGAGGTGTCATTGACGGAGATGATGAAGATGGGGTTGAGGTTTGGTCCACACTACGTGGTGCCCCCTCAACCGATGAGCCGCTCCTTGTTTCGCTCCGTCCCTCTGGATTCAATCAATATATCGGGCAGCGGGAAGTTACAGAAAACCTTCTTATTGCTTGTCATGCGGCGCGCCGCCGGTCTGAGCCGCTTGATCATGTTTTGCTGCATGGACCTCCGGGACTTGGGAAAACATCGCTAGCCCGCATCCTCGCTGCGGAGTTAGGAGTAGGATTTAAATCGACCTCTGGTCCCGTTATCGAGCGAGCAGGAGATCTCGCCGCAATCTTGACTGCTCTTGAACCGCACGATGTTCTTTTTATCGATGAGATTCATCGCATCCCTCGAATGATTGAAGAGGTGCTCTATCCTGCGATGGAGGATTTTCAGCTTGATATCGTCATAGGGCAGGGACCAGCAGCACGGTCGGTCAAGGTCGACCTCAAACCATTCACTCTCGTAGCTGCCACAACTCGTACGGGATTGCTCACTTCTCCCCTGCGAGACCGTTTTGGAATGGCATTTCGGCTGAATTTTTATAAAAGCGATGAATTAGCTGCGATAGTGCGAAATTCGGCGGCACTGCTTAAGGTGCCAATAGATGAAGATGCGGCGATTGAGCTTGGTCGTCGAGCTCGGGGGACGCCTCGAATAGCAAACCGTCTCCTCAAGCGGGCTAGAGATTATGCTCAGGAATGTGGTGATGGCACCATATCCCGAGAGATAGTAGCGTATGCGATGGAACGGCTTTCGGTAGATCGCGCGGGGCTTGATGCTATGGATCGGGCTATCCTAGGAATGGTCATCGATCGGTATGGAGGAGGCCCCGTTGGGCTTGAATCGATCGCTGCCGCGCTGGGTGAAGATCGCGAAACGCTAGAAGATGTCTACGAGCCTTATTTGGTTCAGGAGGGGTACATTGCCCGCACCCGGAGGGGGCGGGAGGTTACGGAGCTTGGGTATCGGCATCTTGGAAAAAAGCAACCGCCGCGTAGTCAAAACTTTTCGAGTAACCCCGAGGACGATCTCTTTGATGTTATGAAAAAAGAGCTCGACGATGAGGGAGATAAGTAGGACAAAGTGAAGTTGTGAAAGGTTCACCGTTGCTCCCTTTTTGCTAGATTCCTCCCTTTTACTTAGTTTCTTGTGTATTCGGTTTTTCTTAAGAATAAAAAAATTGGAGATATTACTCTATGGCTCCTCCTCTCATATCCGCGATGCTGGCTGTTGCTCCCCATCTTGTAATTCAGATGAATGAACACGCGATGCGGGTGGCGGTCCAGGGTCGTGACGAATCTATGCTTCGCTGTATAGATGCGGGGCTCGAGCTTGAGTACCGTTTTGAGGTTGAAACTTGTCGCAAAAGGTCGTTCTGGTTTGACTCGTGTGGCGGTGTTAAGGAGCAGATAACAACACTGCGGTATGAACCGGTTAGCGATGTATATATCGTTTGGCGAGATATCATCGGTGATAAGGAAAAACCTTGGGCGACCCGTTTCATGTCGGCAGAGGATGGATTGGCTGAGGCTAGTGTCAGTCATCCTGCCGATTATAGATTTTTGGCTGATGGTGATGAGCGACTCGAAGCGGGTGATCGTCGCTATGCTCGGGCTCGAGCATCCACGCGGTGCAAAGAGGAACGTGATCAAATCCTCGATCGTGTCACCGAGGGGCTCACTTTTGGGCTCGTGAAGCCCGATCACTTTGATTCGGGTTGGAAGGAAAAAAAGTTTCAGGAAGGGATTGATCAATTTAAGAGAGGCTGAGGGTGACGGTGCGATGGGGGAGATTTTTTGGGGTGCTCGAGGAGCTCTTCAGACGCCGCAGTCGATTTCTTGTGGTCATGTGTTTCCTCATCTCGGCTGTTGTGGCCACTTGGGTTCGGCGATCCTCTGTGGGAGAGTATGCCGGAGTTGGGGGCGGGCTTTTCGTTTTTCTTCTGATAAATGTCAACATCCTCCTTCTTACACTCCTTGTTTTTCTTGTCGGAAGAAGCTGCGTAAAGCTCCTTTTTGATCGCAAGCGAAATCTTCTTGGATCACGGCTGAGAACGCGACTTCTTGCCGCCTTTGTTGGTCTTACTCTTATTCCAGTTTGTCTGATTTTTTGGCTTGCCAACGATTTTCTCAATCGGGCGATGGACGGATGGTTCAGCGCTCAGATGGATGGTTCAAAACAGGCAGCGCTTTCCATAATTCAAAATCACTATCGTCTTCAGCGGCGGGTTACTGAGCGTGATTTTCGTGAAATCGTCGGAAATCTGAAGGTCCACAGTGCAAAATTACAGCAGCCTGCAGCTCTTGAAAGGCGGCTCGATCGATTGCGGCAAGAGTTTGGTTTGTTCAGCCTCAAGGTTGTTGGATTACCACACAAAACGATAGAGGTTTCCAACGCGGCGGCTGGTCTTGAGCTATTTGAGGAGCCTTCACTCGATGAAGGAGCAGTTGCAGCTGCTCGTAAGGGCGAGGTTGTTAATCTGTTTGAGGAGAACAAGGGGAGTAAGTTTGCTCGAACGTATGGACCGGTCACATTGCCGATGGGTGGGGCCGGAGTTCTTGTTGTTTCGAATCGATTGAGCCCCGAAATCGCAGAGGCTTTCGCTACTCTTAACGATTCTTATCGATCGTACGAGCAGTTAAAACTGATGCGCACACCCCTTCGATCAAGTCACGGACTCACTTTTAGTCTCATCACAGGAATGATTCTATTTGCAGCTTTTTGGCTCGCGTTTTACATATCGAAACAGCTTGTTTCCCCGATAGAGGGGCTTGGTCAGGGGATGCAACGGGTTGCACGGGGCGATTACGAAACATTGCTAACTGGATCTGGCGATGACGAACTGGGATATCTGGTCCGTTCTTTCAACACCATGATGTTTGATCTCAGGAGTTCTCGTGATGAAGCAGAGCGGCGATGGCTGCTGACCGAGACAATAGTATCGAATCTTGCGGTTGGGGTTCTTGTACTCGATTCAGAGCATCGCGTTATTCTTCGTAATAGCTGTGCGGAGCGAATTTTTGGGCGAGCTATATCGGAGGGAGAAACTATTGAGAGTCTTCTCGAAGAGCGGTTGATTCCAGTAGTGGGTGGGATGTTGTCAATGGTTGAACGAAGCTCCGATCGGATATCAGTTGATAATGAGTTGATCATGCAAGCTGGCGAACGTGAGCTTCGAATTGTTTGCACTGTTGGTAAAATTACCACAGATCACGGCGCTCGTGAGGCGATGGTAGTTTTGCTGGATGATGTAACTGAGCTGTCAATTGCTCAGTCTACTCTTGCATGGCGGGAGGTAGCACGTCGGATCGCGCACGAAATAAAAAATCCTCTTACTCCGCTGCAACTCTCCGCACAACGACTTCAGCGACTCTTTGCCGATTCTGAGTTAGACGAATTGGTGCGAGATCTTACCTTGACCATTGTAGAGCATGTTGATTCAATTAAGAGACTCGCGAATGAGTTTTCTAATTTTGCCCGCATGCCCGCTGCCGAGTTTCGAGAGGCTGATCTGAATCAGGTCTTGGCGGATGTTGTGATGGGTTATACCGATGACTCGCCAGCGATAACTCTTCAATTTATTCCCGACAGTAAATTGCCCCGAGTCATCTGCGACCCGGAGCAGGTTCGCCGTATTCTTATTAATTTAATAGATAATGCTGTCGCTGCGCTTCGCGATGCAGATTCGAAAAGTCCAAAAATAATTATCAGAACCCGTTTTGAAAAACGGCGGCAAGTTTGTTTTATCGAAGTTGCAGATAATGGACCGGGAATCGCTCAAGGAGATAAAACTCGGATATTCAATCCTTATTATACCACAAAAAAGGGAGGGACCGGTTTGGGATTAGCGATAGTGAGTTCAGCCGTTTCCGATCATCATGGCAGAGTAAGTGTTGCGGATAACGCGCCGCGCGGCGCAAAATTTGTGATAGAGCTGCCGGTGCAGCAGCATGTAGCCGTTACTCAAAGGTCTTTCGGCAGTCAAGGTGTTGGTGAGGAATCTGTTTAGTCTCTAGAAAAATAGAAGCGATTGTTTCATCGGTTTTGCGAGGTTCAGTATTTAACGAACAGAAATACTATGGGCTGTTCGAATCTATGCTTGGTGTTGTTGAACAAATTGTGTAGCACTTCATGCGGCTACAAACTGCAAAGCTCGGCTGCAACTGCGATGAGCAATCAATAAGGGGTTTACCATGGAAAAGTTTATGATTCCAACCTGGACATTGCAGCGCTTTCTTCGGGAGCGTGAACGGGCAAATCCTGAAACAACTGGTGAACTAACGCAGCTGCTCGCGTCGATCGGATTAGCGGTGAAGATTATCGGGCAAATGGTTGCTACAGCTGGTATTCGGGGTGTGCACGGTTATAGCACTCGAATCAACTCTAGTAGCGACAGGATTTCGATTTTAGATGACGAGGCGGATAAAGTTCTATTCGATATTCTGCAATCATCCGGACATTTTGGCTCAATTGTGTCCGAAGAGCGAAACGATGCTGAGGTAACGAGTGAGTGGAGCGATGAGGCAAAGTATGTTGTTGCTTTCGATCCACTGGATGGGTCGAGCAATATTGGGTCTAACATTCCAGTAGGAACAATTTTTGCGATATTTAGACGGAAAAAAGAGCATCGAAGAGCAGGCCCACAAGATTTTCTGCAGGCTGGGGCATCGCTTGTTGCTGCGGGTTACTCAGTCTATGGAGCAAAAACATCCTTTGTTTATAGCGCTGGAGATGGAGTCCACGATTTTACCCTTGATCCGGGCATCGGAGAATTCATTCTCGCTCAGGAGCAGATGAGCGTTCCGCAACGTGGATCAATCTTAAGTGTTAATGAGGGGAATTGGGCCTACTGGGATGAGCCGACCCGCGCTTTTGTTCAATCGCTGAAGCAGGATAATAGAGCAAATAATCTTCCCTATACTGGTCGATATGTAGGATCGCTTGTTGCTGATTTTGATAGAACATTACGCCGAGGTGGGATATTCCTCTATCCGAGAAGTTCCAAACATCCGCAAGGAAGATTGCGATTGCTTTACGAATGCATTCCCCTTGCATTTATCATGGAGCAAGCCGGCGGAAGAGCGGTCGATGGAACAGACCGAATCCTCGATGTTGTCCCGGAGTCAATTCATCAACGGAGTGGATTAATTGTTGGTGGGACACAGGATGTGGATGATTATCTCTCATCAATTCAGCGTTAGCAGAGTTTTTTATCAAATGATAAACGTTGAAGTTTTTGGATGAGTTTTAAAGGTTGTTCGGTTGATACAGTAACTGACATGAATACAAAAGATGGCCTTTGGAGCAGGTTGGGAAGAGAGGCGGGTGCTGGTGGTATATACCATTCAATCTCGCCGATTGATGGAGTTAAGCTAGCTGATATTTCTCTTGCGAGCGATGAGCAGTATGAGCGAACAGTAGAGGGAGCCTGTACAACATTTCTCGATTGGCGCGAAGTTCCCGCCCCTGATCGAGGGCAGCTTATTCGCGAAATAGCGGAAAAGCTGCGCAGTCGGAAGCGAGAGCTTGGATTATTGATAACCAGTGAGGTTGGAAAAATTAGCTCTGAGGGTGAGGGAGAGATTCAAGAGGCGATAGATATCGCTGATTTTGCGATGGGGCTTTCTCGTCAACTATATGGGCGTACGATGCACTCAGAGCGACGTGAGCATCGGATGTTCGAACAGTGGCATCCTCTTGGAGTAGTAGGCGTTATTACCGCTTTTAATTTTCCAGCCGCGGTATGGGCTTGGAACGCATTCGTAGCTGCGGTGTGCGGAAACTGTATCGTTTGGAAACCATCTGAACGTGGGCTTTCCACAGCAATTGCGATGACAGAATTGTGTGACGAAGTTGCTCGTCGATGGGGATGCGGCGGTCTTTTTTCGCTTGTTTCTGATAATGACGGAAGATTTGGTGCTCGCCTTGCTTCTGATCCACGAATTGCACTGGTGAGCGCAACGGGATCTGTAGCAATGGGGCGTTCGGTTGCGGAAACGGTGGGGCGACGGCTCGGAAGAACATTGCTTGAGCTCGGCGGAAATAATGCAGCAATAGTGTTGGCAGATGCAGATATTTCATTGGCAGTAAGGTCTATTCTCTTTAGTGCGGTGGGTACTGCCGGGCAACGATGCACAACGATGCGGCGGCTTTTTGTTGAGCGTTCGATTATAGATGAGTTACAGCGCCGCCTCGTTGATGAATATCAAAAGGTTCAGGTAGGGGACCCTAGAAATAGCTCAATCTTGATGGGACCAATTATAAATGAGAATGCAGTGCGACAATTTGAAAAAGCTGTCGCGATTGCACAGGATCAGGGCGCAACTTTAATAATTGGTGGCAATCGATTGTCGAATATGCCCTCTTCGCTTTACGTGCAGCCGACGATTCTTCGAGTCGATCGCCCAATTCCGATAATGAGAGAGGAGACTTTTGCTCCAATCCTCTATCTTTGTCCGGTTGATGATTTTGAAGAAGCGGTTAAATTCCAGAATGATGTGCCACAAGGTCTAAGCTCTGCACTCTTCACATCCTCAATGCGATACACAGAGCAATTTCTCTCGGTAACGGGAAGCGATTGTGGTATTGCAAATGTAAATCTTGGCACATCGGGTGCTGAGATTGGAGGAGCTTTTGGTGGTGAAAAAGAGACAGGCGGTGGTAGGGAATCGGGATCAGATTCGTGGAAGCAATATATGCGCCGTCAGACAAATACTATAAATTTCGGCACAAAAGGGCATCTTGCTCAGGGGATTGTTTTTGATGGAGAGTAAGAGGGGCCCGCATCTTGCCGATGTTTTAATTAGTTGGCCCTGAAAAACCCATCCATGGATTTTTCAGGGCCAACTATATTACTGACTGAATCGCTATCAGCATCCATATATGTCGTACACCACAACTCCATACGAAGCAAAGGTGCGGCGTGTTTGGCATCTTGAACACTTAAGAGCGATCTGCTCGCTTCTAGGAGCTCCGCAAAGTGAAGCGTGGCGTAGGGTGTTGTCAGTAGGCTGCGGGACAGGAGTGCATCTGATTCCGCTTGCTTGTGAATATCCTGAAACAACCTTTATTGGATGCGATCCGGAGGTGGAGCCGCTAGCGCGAGGGGAAAGTTTTGCTCATTCCTGCGGATTAAAAAACCTATCTTTTGTT
>JBIJBT010000051.1:0-19902 GCA_044345055.1 Bdellovibrionota bacterium | reverse complement strand
AGGTCTTGAGGAGTTTCTCCCCCTCCTTCCGGGAGAGATATCGATGGGAACTCGAAAACGGGTAGGTCTGGCGAGAGCTCTCATTACCTCGCCAGAAATAGTGCTTTTTGATGAGCCGAATACGTTTCTCGATCCTCTCGTTGGGCAAGAGGTCTACGATTTAATTAAGCTTTCAAGAGAGCGATGGAAGTTCACGGGAATCGTCATCAGTCACGAACTTCCTGAGGTGTTTCAGGTGTCAGACAGGGTGGTGATGCTATTGAAGGGCAAGGTTATATTCGACGGAAAACCGGAGGAAATGCTTGCTTGTCATGACCCACGAGTCGTTCAGTTCTTACAGGGAAAAACAGATGGACCAATCCAGATCCAATAGCGGTGAAAACCGTGAGACAAAAACGGGACGAAAACCGGTCATTCCCAGGCAAACCTTTACCGCGGAATTCCTAGTGGGACTATTCGCGATTGTAGGAGTTGCTGCTGGCGGGTGGCTCGCGGTTGGTCTCGGTGGAGTAACTCTCTTCCAGGGTGATCAGTATACCCTCACTGCTGAATTTGATAACGTCTCGGGTCTTAAAAGAGGTGCCTCTGTTGAGATTGCAGGTGTTCCTGTTGGGCAGGTTGCAGATATAACCCTCAACGATCCCGGTGCGCTCGTCGCGATGAGGATCAATAATGAAGTTCCGGTCAAAGAAGATGATATTTTTTCGATTCGCACAAAGGGAATCATCGGCGACCGCTTCGTTAAAATATCTCGAGGTGGATCAGATATTACCCTTGAACCGGGTTCAACAGTGACCGAGACCGAATCTGTCGTCGATTTAGAGGATGTTATCGGAAAGATCGTTCACAGTATGACTCAGGGTAAGGATGATGAGGATGGGTCAGACGGTGAAGATTCTGCGGGAACAGATAAAAAGTAGAGCGATATGAGTTTCGTGAAAGACGAGGGTGGTGAGCTATGGTAAGCAGAGGTAATTCGTTGGTACGTATCGGGAGGCGGAGGGGCGCTAGTGCGGGATTAGCTCTTTTGGTTCTCGGGCGGGTTCTATCTTTTGGTGGTCTACTTCTGGCTGCAACTCCGATAGTTCGAGCTGAGGTTCAGCTCCCTTCGGCCCGTGCAGAGTTGAAGATCACAATTGACCAACTCGTTGAGACGGTCGAGCGAACAAAGGGTAAGGAGCTTGCAGCGCAGCGAAAAGCGGAGTTGCGGAAGATTATTTGGCCGAAATTTGATTTCTCTGAGATGTCGGTCCGTTCTCTAGGCCCTATGTGGAAAGAGATTAGTGATGAGCAGCGTACTGAGTTTATCTCCATTTTTTCAGAGTTGCTCGCCCGCACTTATCTAAGTCGGGTCGGAACTATCGAGAGGGGAATGGTTTCGATAGAGGGTGAAAAAATATATCCGGCGGCCGGTGCTGGGGAAGCACGAGCTCTTGTTCGGACGGTTGTAACTCAAAAAGGAGATAAGTTCCCGATTCTATATAAGGTAGTTTTTAGAGATCAGCAGTGGCGCGTATACGATATTATTATTGAGAATGTCGGACTGGTCGCGAATTACAGAAACGAGTTTTCCGGAATTGTGCGAAGAGAGGGGTTTCCTCGTTTAATGGAGCGTCTCCGAACTAAGGTCGCAGAATAACCCAATAGGTGCACTAATAAGCCCAAATATATACGCCCTATGTCACCAATCCTTATAGCTTTAGCTGCGGTCTTTGGAGCTGTTATTGGTAGCTTTGCAGGTTGTTGCATCTACCGAATCCCCCGAGGTCAGTATTACACCTATTCGGATGAGGAGCTTGAGGCGTTGGGTGATAACATTCCGCCTCCTGTCCCCTTCAATCATCCCCCTAGATCGGCCTGCCCTCACTGCAATACGCAGCTCTTGTGGTGGCATAATATCCCGATGGTAAGTTGGCTTTTACTTAAGGGGCGGTGTAATTTTTGCGGTCAAAGTATTCCCTTTCGCTATTTTCTTGTAGAGGGTCTGACCTCGCTCGCAGCAACTGCGACTCTTATTCGATTTGGTGCTACACCAACGGCTATAATCATCTTTGGTCTGCTCGTTGCCCTTATTATATTAACATTTATTGATATAGATTGGTTCATTCTTCCTGATGTGATAACCCTTTATGGTTCGTTAGTTGCCTTCATTATTGTCGTTATTAATCAATTTTTTTCGATATTTACAGACCCCATAGTCGCCGATCTCTGGGGTAGTTTATACGGAGTGCTCGCGGGCGCTGGTTTTTTATATTTTGTCGCGCAGCTCTACTTATGGATTCGTAAGATCGATGGTCTAGGGCTTGGGGATGTAAAACTATTGCTGATGACCGGGATTTTATTGGGGCCAGAATCTTCGATCTACGCTATTTTTGTCGGTTCTATAATCGGATGTATCGGTGGTTCGTTTATCCTCTTAATTCAGAAAAAAGGTATCAGACAAAGCTATATACCATTTGGTCCTTATCTAGCGGGGGCTATCTGTTTGTATCTTTTTACGGGTACCTGGGTCTTACAAAAATTTAGTCAGTTAGTGGGTCTATTCATCATCCCGTTAATTGGATTATGAAATTTCTTCTCTCTTCTTCTCTCGAGCTTCCCACACTTTCTCAAGCGGTTGAGCTTCCTCCGGCTGAGCTAGAGCTTCATCATATTTCGATTGACGGAATTAGACAGTTAGTTGCAGCTGGCGAGAGCCAATCGTGGGATGCGCTCCTCATTGATGCAAAGACAATTCCAGTTATTGGTCCTTTTGTTGCGCACCTTAGTTTGCGCGGGTGTGTTGTGATTGTTGCATCAGGTCAAGAAGATATTTCTATTCTTACTGAGGGAATAAACGTTTTTACTATCCTCGCGCCTCCGTTACGTTCAATCGATCTCACATTACTCCGGTCGCGGATATTGTCGCATCAGCAGCAAAAGCAGGGAGCTCAGCAAGAACGAACGATCCGTAAAGGGAAACATCTCCAATTTGTCGCAGCTAGTCCTGCGATGAAGCAGGTAATCTCGCTTGTTCATCGATTTGCTCCTTTCTCTACGACGGTAACCCTTTTAGGGGAATCGGGAACGGGCAAGGAGGTCGTTGCTCGTTTGATTCATGAAGCCTCTAATCGCAATGAAGGCCCATTTGTTGCGGTTAACTGTGGTGCTATTGCGGAAAGTCTCATCGAGTCGGAGCTTTTCGGTCACAAGCGGGGCGCATTTACCGATGCGATTCGAGATAAACCGGGCCTCTTTGAGGAGGCATCTGGAGGGACTCTATTTCTCGACGAAATAGCCGAATTATCCCTTCCTGTTCAGGCAAAACTTCTCCGTGTTCTTCAAGAGCAGCGTGTTCGTCCAGTTGGCGGTGAGGGAGAGGTTGTTGTGAATGCTCGCGTTATAGCGGCAACTTTGAAGGATCTTGAGCGAGAAGTCGCTGAGGGTAGATTTAGAGAGGATCTCTTCTATCGTATTCACGTTGTAACGATTCATCTTCCTCCACTTCGACAACGACCTGAAGATATTGTTGAGCTTGCTCAATTTTTTCTCAAAAAGCATCGCAAGCGCCATCGATTAGGGAACAAGAAAATATCGCAAGAAGCGATGAATCGTTTAATGCAATATCCGTGGAGAGGAAATGTTAGAGAGCTTGAAAATTGTATAGAGAGAAGTCTCATTCTTTCCGAGGGTGATGTTATCGATGTTTCATCGTTGCCATCAGCCTTAAGAGGGCTCTCAGCCGATGTAGAGATTACGACGACTGCAATAGACGATGACGAGATATCGATTAAAAAAGTGACACAAGAAATTGAGATCACTTTAATTAATCGAGCACTCGAAAGAACAAACGGCAATCGCACCCAAGCAGCCAAACTGCTCGAAATCAGCCACAGAGCACTTCTTTATAAAATCAAAGAATATGGGCTTGGAGATTGATGGTATAGCGGCAGTTGACGAGGAAGTGCCACATCTTGTTAAAAAAATCGAGAACGCATATTTTAGCCACTTATTTCGCAGCCTCTTAGAGGCATCGGGCAGACCAAACTGAAATTAACGTTACAGGAGGAAACATGACCGCACCTAGCTCTCTTCGAAAAGTTCCCACCTTAAGTTTGGCGGCTTACACAACCGGTTCCTCACGAGATAGAGATGAGTTCGTTGATAATCTTTTTGTAGGATTAAAAGAGTATGGTTTCGTTATTCTAAAAGATCACAATGTAAAATCTGCCGATTTGCATACGGCGTATGAAATATTGAAGAAGCTGTATGCATTACCTGAGGAGATAAAAAAATCATATATCTTGACCAATGGAGGGTTTCAGCGAGGGTATACTCCTTTTGGAAAAGAGCACGCCAAAGACTCGCCAGTAATGGATCTAAAAGAGTTTTGGCACGTTGGAAGAGAATTGCCAGATGGACATTCTCTCAAAGAAAATTATCCCGACAATATTTGGCCGAGAGAAATTCCTGAATTCAAAACTCATTTTATCTCGTTGTATGATTCACTAGAGGAGGCGGGAAATGTGATGCTTAAAGCGCTCACAGGCCCCCTTGAGGTTGATACCGAGTTCTTTGCCAGAATGACCAAAGACGGAAACTCGATTCTTCGTCTTTTGCATTATCCACCAATTCCTGATGGCGTAGACTCACGATGCGTGAGAGCTGCAGCCCATGAGGACATTAATTTCATCACTATTTTGCCAGCGGCAACTGCTTCAGGATTGCAGCTAAAAGATCGCGATGGAAATTGGCTCGATATTGATTCTGAGCCAGATACGCTGATAGTCGATGTAGGTGATATGTTGGCTCGTTTGACGAACGATGTGCTTCCATCAACAACTCATCGGGTAATCAACCCTCAGGATGGAAAAAACGAAAGCAGATACTCAATGCCATTTTTCATTCACCCACATCCCGAGGCTCTACTGAGCTGCTTGCCATCGTGTCGTGGAGCAGGAGCAAAATATGCAGATATTACTGGGCATGCATTTTTGATGCAGAGGCTCCGAGAGATTGGACTCATAAAATAGTTGAGCAATCGAGAGGGTTGGAGTTTTAGCGGTGCAATCCTGTCACCATCCCGTGAGCGTAATTTAAAAAGCGTTATCCCGTATTTTTCATACCACTCGCAATTCCGTTAATGCTTAGCTGAATCGCACGGAGCAGTTCTACTCTCTCGGGATTACCCTCCTCAAGAGCCCGATATCTCTTGAGGAGATCAACCTGCAGATAGCTTAATGGATCGAGATAATGACGCCGAATAAAGAGGGTCTCTTTTAGGAGAGGCTGCTTGTCGAGTAGTTCAGCTTGTCCCGTTATTTCTCCAATCGTCTGAATCGTAAGTGCATGCTCCTGAAGCAGACGGCCAAGCATGTCCTTGCGGAGATCAGGATCAATAACAAGTTCACCGTACCGCTGCATGATGAGTGGATCTGTCTTTGCGAGAGTCATCTCGCAGTTAGAGATAATCGTCGAGAAAAATCGCCAAGAAGAGACCATTTCTCTCAACAGTTTGGCGGATACTGATGATTTACTCATGTAGGAATTAAGAGCGGTGCCAACCCCATACCAAGTCGGAAACACGCACCTATTCTGTGTCCAGCTAAAAACCCACGGAACTGCCCGTAGATCCTCTATCCCCTGAGCTGCTCCCCGCTTTGTGGGTCGGGAACCGATATTTAAACTAGCTAATTCCGATATCGGGGTGAACTGTTGATAAAATGTTATGAATCGAGGGTCTGAAACAAAGGCGCGGTACGCTGAAAACCCTATTGAAGCGATCTCCTCCATCGCCTCCTGAAACTCTTGTCGTGCATTTTCTGGATAAACATTGAGCGAGGAGATGATAACCGCACTCATCATCTCTTCAAGATGTCGGCGAGCTATTGTTGGATTAGAGTAATTGGTCGATATCATCTCTCCCTGTTCAGTAACCCGTAATCGAGCCTGAACCGTACCCTCCGGCTGTGCGAGTATTGCTTGATGCAATGGACCACCGCCGCCACGGCTTGTTGTTCCTCCTCTTCCGTGAAATATCCTAAGTTTAATTAAATCTTTCTCGGACTGAGCAACCATCGAAACCTGCGCTTTGTAAAGCTCCCAGTGTGCTTTCAGGTACCCACCATCTTTGTTTGAGTCGCTATAGCCGACCATAACTTCCTGTGTCATCGCGCGTGCACTCAGGTAGCGTTGGTAGGCGATATTAGCGGAGAGCGAGGCGAGCACTTCTTTGCTGCGCTGTAGATCGACAATAGTCTCAAATAGAGGAACAACAGTTATTGTCGCAGTTACTTTGGTTTCATCGTGCAGCTCAACAAGACCAGCCTCCTTTGCTAAAACGAGAACGCCAAGAACATCGCTAGGCTGCTCGCACATGCTGATGATGTATTGTTGAATAGCGCGAGTACCGTATAGCAGGTGTGCTTTTTTGATTGATCGAAAGACCTCGAGAACGCGGAGAGAATCAGGTGAGCATGAAACAACGACCGGTAAGAGAGGACGGGGCTGAAGGAGCTCTTTTGTCAATATATCGGCTTTTTCCTGCTCATTTAGGGCGCTTAGTGAAGAGGTTACCTTTGCAATCTTGAGAAACTCTTCGAGAGCAGTGCGGTGTCGTGAGCTATGTTCGCGAACGTCGAGCGTTGCAAGGTGAAATCCAAAAACATGAAGCTGGGTTATAATCGGCTCTAGGTAATACTTCGCAATTCTTCCACCTGAATTCTCGCCCAAGCTATCTTTTAAAAGTGTCAGGTCTTTCTCAAATTGCTCCGTCGATTGATATGCCTCAACAGGGCGCCTCTCCTTCATAGTAAGGCGGAGCCGCACTGACATCAGGTCTAGTTTATGGCGGTATAGCTCGCGCGGATTGTCAAAGCGAGGCTGATCAAAAAAGCTGGAAAGCTCGATCCGATCGTTATCAATACTTTTTTGGAGATCTGAGGAGATTGCAATCTCTTTGGTAGATTGACTTAGCGCTGTGCTGGTTTTATGAAGAGCAGTGATGTATTTCCCGATAATCAGCTCATTATGCATCCTTAGTGCTTCGAGGGTAGTCTCAGGAGTTACATACTGATTACCATCTCGGTCTCCACCGATCCAACTGCCAAATGTAAGAGGATTAAAATAATTGGTATCATTTGTGGTTGAAGAGGTGAGTCGAAGCGCTCCTCGGAGTGAGCCATATATCTCTGGTATAAGATCAAAAAGAATCTTATCGAAATAAAAGAGCCCCTGTTTTACCTCATCTAGTACTGACGGCCGGGTGCTTCGAACATCCTCTGATTGCCACCAGGTTGTTAGTTCAGCCATGACACCATCAGCGAGTATCTCCGGGCGCTCCCCCAGAGGAAAACCCTCGGTCAACATGCGGGTGACGAGATCTGAAATTCGAGATAGCAGCGAGAGAATAGTGCGCCTCTTTGCTTCGGTTGGATGAGCGGTAAAAACGGGAGTTATCTCCATCTTGGAAACAATTTCCTCTATTACCTCCTTTTTTATCCCTTCCTGAAGCGCTTTCTGGATTGTCTTTTCGAGAGAGTTATCTCCAAAGCTGTTGCTTTTGTGAAATAATACGTAGGTTTGATATTCTGTTACCTTCTGTTCTGCGAGATTAACTAATTGGAAGTAGGCCGTGAACGCTTTTAGCACTTCGTAGGCTCGCTGAAGAGGAAGATTCGAGGTAAGCTCGATCAGGTGGTCATACGATTCGGGAGAGAAACGGGTTCGTACCTCTCGTGCTGTTTTCCGAATCTCCTCCTCCTGGTCATATCGCTCGACACTACACTGCTCGCGAATGACGACACCGAGGTGAGTTCCAAGAATTCGAATGATATTCTTTAATTGTTGGCTCATTGGAGGTTGAGGAGAAGAGGAATATACACGAGTCACCTTTTGCCCTCTCATCATGCCTTGATATCGATCTTCATGAAATTACAAAATGCACCCTATGGGGGATACATACGTACGAAAAGGGAAGATATGGATAGAGTAAAGAAGTGGGATTCTCGAGCGTCGATATATCGAGCCGTAAAATTGGTGCTTCAACCGGTTATCTTTATAGCTGCTATCAAAGGAGTAGCAGAGGCACAGGTTTATGAGTGGACCGATCCTCGAGGGGTGAGGCACTTCTCCTCAGAGAAGCAGGGGGATAATTTCAAAAAAGCCGATCTACCACCATTACTGCGTGAAAAAAACTTCAAAAAATCAACAAAATCCAATTCTGGTGGCGTAAAGCCGCTACATGGATGTGCCGAGCACGGAGGAATAGATTGCCAGGCGGGAGCAGATAGCGACGGCTCAGTTGTATGTACCGATGGTTTTCGTGACGCCGCTGCTCGCTACCGATTCTCCTGTTCTATGCCAAAATTGACCGTCTCGGAGGTGGTGCCGAGTAACGAACTTGGAAGCTTTACGGTTATTGTGAGGAATGAATCTGGGGTAGCAGCCACAAAACCGAGTATTACTCTCTCAGATTCATTAGGGAAGCCGACGATAACGGGACCCGACTCTGTTGCACCTCATGAAATAGGCGAGTTTAAAGTGGTCGGTGCTTCAGCTATTGGTAAGAGCGAGGATGTCGTGATTAAGTGTGAGAATTGCGGTTAAAAGGCTGGGGAAGGTGAGAGCCTCTTAGTCGGACCGTACATATTTCGGGGCATTACGCCACTGATCATAGGCGCGCGGAAAAGATACAACTGTCATGGATGGACGGACTTCAAAGGTCCGACCGCAAGCTTCATCCATGTTGTGTCCAATACCGAATATAAGACAGGCGGTCTTGGAGGGGTTTTCCTCGAGAAAATCCGAAATCTCTTTCATTGCGTAGCCTTCCCGAAACCGCCCGCGGAGCCTTAAGAAGTTGTGGTCTTCCTCACCATTCCGATCTGGATTATTTAAAATCTTCTTTTGGATTTCAACGAGCCGATGATCTTTATCGGCAGGAATCGCCTGATGAATTGTTACATCTTGATTGGTGCAAGCATATACGAAGTGAGCACCGAGGTTACCAAGACAGAGAAGCTGATCATCTGTCGGATTTTGCCGCCGTTCAGAGAATAATTTGATAACGTTTTGGATTATTTTATCAGGGGATTCGAGCAGCTCTTTAAGATGCTTCGGTTTTACAAGCTCCTCGAACTGAAACTGACCCACTTTGTTCTGGTCCTCAATTTTTTGCAGAGTCCAAGTATAGAAGACTCCCTCCACAAAAAGTTCCTTGAACTGCTTCGATTCAAGGTATTTTAATATCTCGAATTGATAACGACCAATTCTTATGTACTCTTCATCCGTTTTTTCATTATATACGCAATGAACTTGGCCAATCGAGCACAAAGTTCCTACCGACGGATATCCCGCTA
The DNA here is from genome assembly GCA_044345055.1 of Bdellovibrionota bacterium. GTDB lineage: Bacteria > Bdellovibrionota_C > UBA2361 > UBA2361 > OMIW01 > OMIW01. The sequence continues at coordinate 10,564 of JBIJBT010000051.1, read as the reverse complement.
TTTCGACGATATTGATTTCCGGTTTGTTGAGATCGGGAAATTCTAAGGATGAATTAGGATTAATTGAAGTGGATTGGCGAGCTGATGGGATTGAAAAACTATAATCCGAAAGGTTATCTGTATTATTCGGAGCGTTTAGCATGAGATATTTTATAACCTAAAGGGTTAATCTAAATCTCTAGTGCTGCAAAAGCACACGATGGATAAATTCTAAACTCAATCGGCAGTTACACATCCTCTCTTAGCGGTTGAGACACATCAGATTTCCCATGTTAGACCATCAGGGTCCACCGATGTCAAGCACAAAACTTTTCGCAATATTCTCTTAGCTAAAAATCTAAAATAATAACCTAATTCGACCTCTCGCTCCCCCTTCTCGTCCTCTTCCACGCCTCTTTCAGCTCCCTACTCGCAACAGCTAGTGCAACCATAATGAGCATAATTACAGAGAGAATTCGCAGCTCAGCCGATATTAAAAGCCCTTTCGCCATCCCAATCTGCGCTCCGGCACAGAGTAAACCGTAAGCAATCTCACGAATACCGAGATTGCCAGGTGTAATATTGATGTGAAAAGTTAACCTATATAGAGCGTAAAAAACTCCGAGGGTAGCCAGATCGATCTCAGCTCCGATAGCACCGAGCAATATTTGGAAAATCTCAGTCATTAGAAGAAATGAGATTAGGGCGATAAAAGTTGTTACAGCGATATAGCGAGGCTGTTTAATTCCACGAAAAAGCTCATCAACAATTTGCCCCAATTTGTTGAGAAATTTGGAGGGAGAGGAGATTCTTTTTATAAGAGCTCTTGCAGTGAAAGGGGCTGCAATAAGTGTAATTATTCCAAGTATCAGTATATTGACCGCAGAAGTTCTAAAAATCTCAAGCTGGCTTGTTCCAAGAATAAAAAAAAGAAGCGCGATGAAGAAATTCAGAATTGTATCAGTCCATATAAAAAATATGTTTGCAGCTATAAAATCTGTATAGCTGATTCCGTAATCCCTTTTGAGAGTAATCCCACGATAAATGCTCCCCGTTTGCGGAACGACGTTGTTCATGAATCGCATAACGAGAAGCATCCGTATCCAGTCGAGAAGCGGTATTCTGCACCGACAATGTTGTTCGATAAGAAGAACGAATCTCTGCGCGTGAAGAATGAAATAAATAGTGAGAAGTGCAAGTGTCAATCCAACGTCCCTTCTTGGAATATTTTTCGCCTGCTCGAGGATTGTTCTATCTTTTATCAGCGAAAAAATGACAAAACATACACTTATTATAGCGAGGAAACGCTGAACAAATTTTATAAGAGTCGATCTTTGGGAGCTCTTTGGAGAGAGCGAATCAGGAGTGAGTTGATCTTGTTCTGCATTCATGTGGTGTCGGCGATTGCGGCAGTTGATTCAAATTACACCGTAGACTAATAGGCCTCCGCTTTTTGTTCATACTTCACTTGCCGCCATTGTCATCTCTAGGTCGAACAGGTCGAAGCATCAAAATAAACGAAGCAAGAATGGTAAGGACCGCGAGGATAATCCACTCATATACATATTGGCGATGACGGCCGGCCGGTACGACCGTTGAGGGTGACGGAATAGGAAAAGTATAGTCGGCTGGATTTGGAGGTGCTGTTACGGGTCGACGAGATGCCATTGATAGCATCTCTTCCCGTTCGGAGTGGCTCTGAACTATCGTCAAGGGCAGTGAATCTACCCGATCGGGTGGGATAATTTCGAGATAAAAGGGAAGGATCGAGTATGGTAGTTGGGCACTGATACGGGGAATATCGACCCGAAGCCAAGCATCGACCCATGGATGGGATGCGCCGGCGGGTGGATCGCTTGGTGCGAAGATGCGATGGAATGCGGATTCCTTGATTATCGCGGTAAATGTTGTCTCGGTAGGGGTATGGAAAGATGCTCTCTGCTCTCGACCCGATAGGGAGAGTGGCACGAAACCTCTCGAAACGAGCACCCGCTGAGGTTGATTAACATCATCAACCGTTATAGAAAGGGGGGTTAGAACGTGCACGCCCGGCATGCCTTCGTGGCGGCGGTTCCTAAGGATAATCTCGTGAGAAAAATCAAAGGAGCCACTTACCGAGACTCGGCGAAAGAGAAGAGACGGGAGGGGGGATTTGAGCAGCTCAACAAGCGGAACAACCGGCTCCTCAAGGTGGCGATCTATCTCCGCGATGAACGCCAACTTTTCATGATATCGTACGTATTGCCACCGCGAGCAGCTAAGCATTATAGCTACTAGTATCGCAGCGGGTGCGATAATTGAGGCTCGGGGATATAATTTCACGGCAGCAGGTTTTTAAAAGATAACGTATTCTTCGGCTGTAATCAGGTAGCTAAAATTGGTGTTGAAGTACCTCAGGTACCTTACCTAATCATGAGCAACCGGGCAAATTGGTTGCGATCCCTCGAATTTAGAGTCGGGGGATAAATTAGGTAAATAAGGCTGCAAATTTGGGGAAGTTTGGGCTTCGGATGCGCACTTCGGTGAAATGACAGCGAGCGGGGGATTTTGAGAGGAAGTTATGTTACGAATTGCAGCAGTTGGATGGGTGCACCCAGCCGAATTACTCACCGATGAGCTTTTGAATCGAGCGGGGCAGGTTCCCTCGGATGCTCAGCGGGCTTTGCAGTGGGGCATGCGTCATCGATATACGGTAGCTTCCCGTTCTTTCCTCCGAGAGGGAGGAATTATTAGTGCGGCAGAGATGAAGCAGCGCTTTTCAGAAACGGTAGACCCTCTGGTTCAGATGGCGGTCGATGCCGCGAAGATCGCAATTGAGCGGGCGGGTATCTCGATTGACGATGTCGGGATGGTGTTGGGTGACACTGCGACACCAATTGAAACGATACCAGCATTTGCTGCGTTAGTTGCAGGAAAGTTGGGAATTAAAGTTCCTGCCTACGATGTGACAGGAATCACGGGTGCTTTACCTTTGCAGATTGAGAACCTCCGCGCTTGGCGAGATGAGGCTATTGCTCCGCATACTCTGCTTGTGTCAGGAAATACGCCTACACCGTATCTCTCTTTTGCTGAAGGAGACGAGTGTTCTTGGATCCTGAGCGATGGAGCGGGAGCGGCGATTATAGAGAAAACATCTGATGAATGCGGTGTGATTATTGAAGGCGCACGCTATATGCGTGCAAGATCGGAAGAAGGTGCTGCCGAGGAGATTTATGGGCTTATTAGAGGAGGTGGCGAGCCCTCGGGAGCAGCGCTCGATTTAATCCAGGATCTATCAGATGAGCTGCATATCGAAGGGGTGACCTCATGGATTATCGCTACACCAACCCTTCGCTCAGCACATGCAGTAGGGGAGATGTTGGGAGGAAAGGAAGATACTATTTGTTGGTGCGCAGATGAGGGATTCTCTTTTGGATCCACTCTCTATAGAGGTGCCGAGATGTTGCTTCAGGATACGGAGTGGCGTGAAAAGGCGCTTTTATGCGCAGTAGGCCCCGATGGTGGGGTAGGAATTGTCTTGGTGCGACGAGCTTCAATAGAGGAGTAGCAGGTATGTACATTATCAGCATGGGAAGCGCGCACCCTGATGGGCGCATCGATAATGCGTTTCTCGAAGAGATTAATTCAACATGCTCTGCGCAGTGGATCCGAGAGAAGATCGGTATTGAGAGTAGAGCAACATCGCTTCCTCTTGATTACATCAGAGAGACCCTCAATAGCGAGCCGCAGGCAGCTCCCTCCGTAGCCACCGCAAATGCGACTACATTAGGTGTTAAGGCGGCGCAAGCTGCTTTGGAGAAGGCAGGATTACTTCCAAATCAGATCGGTTTACTTATCTGCAATACATGTAGACCGGATTACTGTTTCCCAACTCAGGGGCAACAGATAGCTGATGCTCTAGGGATCTCGGGTAAAGCCTATGATGTGATGTCGGCATGTCCTGCTTTTGCCCTTCATATGGATTATCTCAATAAATTTCGTCCGGACCAGTTACCCGATTATGCTCTATGTATTTCAACCGCTGCGTTGACGCAAAATGTTGATTATCGAGATAGGACCGATAGCGCTATTTGGGGAGATGGTGCGGCAGCATGGATAGTGTCTACCCGAAAAGAGGGAAAACTTAGGGTTCGAGAGACCTTTTTTGATGGCGACCCGTTGAGAGCAGCAGCTGTTGTTGTCGATCGTTTCGGTTTCTTCCATCAGGACGGGCGCGCCGTTCGAGATTTCTCTGTCCGGCAAACGGTTCGATTGATTAAGCGATTAGAGAATATGTTCTCGGTTGATTGGTCACGAGATATTTTCATAGGCCATCAGGCTAATCGAACGATGCTCGAGCAGATAGCGCGAAATCGTGAAGTTCCCGAACAGAATCACTGGCACAATGTTACATTTCTTGGGAATCAAGCTGGAGCCGGTGCTCCCGCAGTCCTTTGCGAGCGGTGGGAGGAGCTAAAACCTGGGCAGCAGGTCGTCGTAGCGGTGGTAGGTGCTGGTCTTAGCTGGGGGAGTGTATTGCTGGAAGTGATCAAATAACGCCCAATTAATGGCACTTGAAGAGTTAGTCACTATTAAACAGCTTTTGTAGCTGAATAGTGATAAGACCTAGTCGAAAATTATACGGATTGCACACCCCCTCATCCCCTGTTGTACAGTACTGTTGTCGTCAAGACTGGTACATACGATTGCTCGGGATCAAATAATGAAAAATCTTATTTTCGGCTTGGTCGTTGCTGCCTCTACGCCCGCTTTTGTTCAGGTAAAATCGAGCTTAGCCGAAGATAACGACAGACCAAGCCGTACGGCCTCTGATGGCTCTCAGGTCGTTGATTATCTTGCTGAGCTTGAGACACAAGTTGACTCTCTCGAGCGACAGGTCTCAGCTCTTCAAAATGAGATTGCCCATAAAAATGACCTATTGAGCCGTCAAGAACGGCCGATTGTTCAGAGGGAAATTAATACAGCAGCCCAATTATCGACGTTATCAGCCGATTTGCGCGCCGCAAGAGCGCAAATAACTGAGCAGTCGGAGCGTATTAGTGGGCAGCAGATTCAACTTAGCGAGAAGGATCAAAAAATTGCGAAATTAATGACTGCAACTAAAGCTGAAAATAGGGCTTTAACGAGTAAAGAAGGGGAGTTGCAGAGCAAGATTCTAAAACTTGAATCAGAGATCGCAGAGTATCGGCAGAGTCGTGATCAGCTTACCCGTGTCGCTGATAACGAGCAGAAATTGCTTCGATCTAAGGCCGATTTAGAGGCAATTATTGCATCTCAGCGAGATTCATTAGATCGCCAGCAGTCCTATAGCGAAGGACTTGAAGAGAAGTTAAAACAACAAGCTAAAACCTTTGAACAGCAATTAGCCGCAGTTTCTCAGGCAAAATCTCAGCAAGGAGTTTTGGAGGCTCGAATCGTTGCGGTATCCGCTAGAGAAAGGGATCTTCAGATGAAGGTCGCTGAACTTAGCGAAGAAAATCAAAAAGAGAGAAAAAGGAATGGTCAGCTAATCGCGGACCAGGAGCGGGAGCGAAAAGAGTTTGAGCAACAGCTTGTGTCTCTCTCGATGCGCAAAAGAGAGGCTGAGAATCAGCTTGCTCGTCAGCAGGTAGCGAGCGTTGCTCCCTCAACATCAAGAGAGGTGCGTCTGAGAATGGTTCCATCTCAGAGAAGTGCTGAGGTAGCGCTGCGCGAAACGGTGACAAAAATGAGGGTTGAGCTAGATTCGACGAGAGCTAGATATCAGCGACGCGAGAGATTATTTTCAGAATACCGGTCATCACGACGATCTCTTTTAGTAAATCCGGTCAAAGCGGTCTCTCAGCGTGGGGAAAGTTTGAATGATCTGGAGATGGCGCTAAAGGAGCTCAAAGATACTCGTGAGGCTGCCCAAATCAAAAGGTCGATCGAAGAGATCAAGAGAATACTTGATAGCGATATTAGGCTCATTGAAAGGTTAACGCGAAAATAGCAGCTTTAAATCTATTCAGGATCGGAACCTAAAAAATGTTATGCATCTTTGAAATTACGAGAGTCGGTTTTGGTGAGGGCGTAGGCAATTCCTATAACGATATAGATTGCCAGGATGACCTCTTTATCCCCTATGTTGTACTCAAATAAACCAGCAATCTGCCATGTCAGTAGAGGTGAAATTACTCCCAACCAAGCATATTTATCATTCCGAACTATTTCGGAGCCAATCGAGCTGTCTACTTCAGAGCACTGTATTCGATCGGTAGAATCAGCAGTTAGACGATTTTTATTAATTGCTGATTTACATACCGAGCCAATCCACCAAAGATAAAGGGCGGCACCCAGTACGCCGGTTTCAACCGTCAGATTAATCAAGTTATTGTGAAAGTGAGTTAATTCAGGCGGAATTAGATATGAAAATTCTCTCAGTACGGGACTGTTTTTCCAACCAATCCCGAGTGGAAATTGCTGGATTAGATTCCAGCCAATAAACCAAATAACACTTCTTCCTCCTGGTATGAAAAAGTGCTCGATTGTAGAGCCTAATCTATTTGAGATTGGATTCAGGAATAAGACAGCGAGCCCGGTGAGCGCAAGATAAGTCGGTAAAAATCGGGGCCTCCGAATCATCAAGATGAGCGTTATTCCCGCCCAAGTTCCGAGCCAGGGTCCACGTTTTAGATTCAAGATCAAACCTAGAGCGATTAGAGGAAGGAAGAGAGCAAGTAGCGCAATCAATTTTTGACAGATCGAGTAGGTGCCGATGATGACCCAAAGTTGCCGAATTACGATTAGTACAAAAATAGGCACGACAAATGTAAATAGTGGAGGCTCGGAGAAGAATGCCAAAAAGATCCCGAGGGTGAACGTGAGTAATGGCCAGAGGAGCAACTTACTCGTTATCGCCTTTGGATTGGGTATTATGAGGTCGATAAAACAGCTAAATCCGAGGACTAAACCGATAGCTAGCTGACCTGCCTGGGTAAGATCACCAAGAAATATCTGGGGTATTGAGCCGTGAGAACCGTACGTGAGAAGAGTATTTATCGAGCCGATTGCTTGGAACCCCAGGAAAGGAAGCAATAAGCTGACGAAACCGTATCGCTGAACATACCACGCAATCAAGAAGCAGGTTGTTGAGAGGAGAGAGAGGGTACCGAGACTTTGAAGGCTTTTGAATGGGTTTAAGCCAGCGCAGGCAGAGATTCCTGCGTAAATGATAAAAAAGATTAGTCGGTAGTGAAGGCGAATCCACTCCTTTTTTATCGATACGACACCTTGGTGAGCATTGAACCAAAAAAAAAGAAGAGCTGGAATAAGAAAGAGATAGGTGAAAGAGAGTTTGAACGGGAGAGTGGCGCAGAACCCAATCGTGAGCCATTCCTGGATCGAGATGGCCGTTACCTCTTTTGGTGGAAATGAAAGGTAAGTTTGAGTGAAGCCAGATTTTCCAAGGCTGGGTTCACTCAATGATTCACGCGGCAGAGAATCCTTTGAAGTTGATGATCGAGGTGGTGACAAAGGCATTTCTATAGCTCAATTGTGCCCGTCCTATTCTTCCGCTCTGGACATACCGCCCTCTTCCTCTTCAGCTTCTTGCTGCATTTGAGCGTTCTCTTCCTCAAAGTTTTTAAGTACCTCTCGAGCAAAATTTACCGAAAGGGGGTTTGTACCACTATTTGCTTCACTCTTTATGAGTGCCTCTGTTTCTTCTTCAAAATTTACATGCTCGAGAGCGTCACGAAGCAGCTGTTTATCACCCTCTGGATTTTTTGAGGCTCTAAGAACATCGAAAACAACGCGAACTCCCTCTGAACCACTGTTGAGGAGAGCTTTAATTCCAAGATGGCTATATTCGTCGCGCTTTTCGGATATTTCCTTTAAAAAAGGAAATGATTCAGGTCCTGCAACCGCTTCCCCCAAGCCAGTGCCCTTTGAATAAAATCCATCAGGATCTTTTGATTCAACGGTGTATTTGTAGAGGGTCTCCAAAGCAAGAGGGGTTCCTTGATTTGTTACCGCAGCAACAAGACTTTCTTTCAAAACCTCATTCTGAGTTCCAAATCTCGAACCTAAGAGTTCGACCAAATCGTCTTTTGAAGCACTCGCCATTTCGAGAGCCTCGGCATACTGTCGAGCTGATTCTTCGTTTGGGGCTTTCTCGATTCCATCGATCAGCGCTTCAAGGTTTTCGGGTCGGGCGCTTATCGATAGCAGCTCAGCGAAATAGCTTTTTTGATCTGAAGGAGTATCTGCCGAGAAGGCAAGAGATCGAATAGACTCATAGAATGAGCCACACCAAGAGCATTCAACCGGTGGACTCTCGAACTGTTCGAGAATTACATCATCATACCGAGATGCGCCATCTTTGACCGCCGCGAGCGCATCCTCCGCGCTTCGATAGATCTCGGTGGCTGGTCGGTCCGGCTGTTCTAATTCGCCCCCATTCTCAGCCGCGCCTGATTCTATACTCGCGCTATCTCCCTGCTTTGTGGATCGCACCGCCCCAGTTCCGCTATTTGAGGCGCCTGAATCCGAATCGGTGTTTCCTGAGTCACCCGACTGAGTGGATTGAGTACCCTTGGATTCCTCTCCATTACGATCGCGAGTGATTAAAAGTGCGCCCACTGTAAGGGCAGCCAGAACTCCAACGGTAACGACCTTTTTCATCCTCTCCTCCAGAAGAGTTATCGCAGCACAACATGGGGTAATTGGGGGTGGATCGCTAGATCCCATGAGCTGCCTAATCGTCGCCACCAGAGGAGGTAGCGAGTATTTCAGCACCATTTAGACGCGGCGCATACTTTTGTTTGTACGGGCCACTTCCCTCGGAGGATACCTGATTGGGGTTGACTCGAAAAGACCATCTCAAAGTAAGACCGTTTTAGCTCAACTATTTGGTAAAGTGAAAAGGTGATTTCGCCGATCCTTTAAAGGTGAATGAAGATACACAATCCTCTATAGAGTTGGCCGCAAAAAGTGCCTTTATTGTGCATAGTAGAAGAGCTATATCTGAAGTTTTAAGCGAACTAAATGCTCCAGAAGATTCTTTTGTTAAGGTTCTAGATACGAGCGCGCGGCTTCTTCACACTATTAAGGGTGGTGCGGCTTTTTTAAAGTTAAGAGAAATTGCGAGTATTGCCGCAGATTTAGAGCATATAATTCGGTGCGAAACCGTTGGGTCATTCCCGGGACTTATCCAGAAAATCAAAGATGGGCTGCGAGAGCTTGAATCAAAAATTCAGGAGATTGATGCTGGATCCCGTTCTGATGAGTTTAAAGATCTTGCTTCTCCGAAATAACGGTTCGTTCGTTGATGGGAACGACCTGAGTGGGGCTCGGTTCAGAAATGGATGTGCCTAGATACGATGATATGGCCACTCGAATTTCACGGTCGCGCGGAATTTCATTAAGAAAATATCGATAGATCGGGCCACGCTCGGGATCTTCAAGTTGTTTAAGCTCAGAGGTTGGTACGGTTACCCGATTAGTGAGTGGCTCATCCCCGAACCCATAGCTAACTACAAAGCCATCAACAGGAACTGAGGGTACGAGCCAGTCTATTTCTATTGATGAAAACCGTGGGCGATGCTCCGAATGGCCCGGAACTAAAGGTACCTCCGAACTCGTGCCTTTTTGAGAATTAGAGCTATCGGAGGGGTTTCGACTTAACTGGTCCCGATTGTCGGTGCTCGACCGTGAAGTTTCGAATATGCCACAACCGGTCAAAAGACCAATTGTAAGGCACGTTAACGCGAATTTTGCCACCGAACTGTGGAGCCTGAGCATACTCGATGCCCCTTATCAAAAATAGAAGCATGGGGATCAATTTATACCCCCACCTTTTAAGCAAACGTCATCAAAAATAGGGCCGCAGATTATTCTTGTGGATAGATACACTGCGCAGTTCCTCTTCTCAGTATCTCCCGTCGCTAATTAATAGACCATACCTCTGTTGCAACCCTAACATCAAAAAGTCCAATCAAATCGTATTATTAGAACATCAGTTTCTTTTGATGGATCTATATTTAAGGCGTTATAGTTGCGCTCTCTGGAAACTTTTTGGTAACTAATATTGAGCAAAATGTGATGGGAGCGTTGCCTCGGCTACTAGAAAGCCGCAGAATCTGCGGTCATTTGGTTGATGAATCACTAAGTTCTAGTCGGCAATATTTTTGCTCGGGAAGTTACACTTTTTGAAGAATACAGGCCGTGGTATCGTCCAGACCATCGCGAGTGTGGGTCGTGGTATTTTCGCCGAGTTGTTTTTGTAGGGCACTTAGCGAAGCTAAAAGTTAAGCCACCAAACGGTCAGATTTTAATAACGCCAAACAGGTAGACATGATTCGGGTGCAGCATCTTTCCAAGACGTATGGGGAATTCGTTGCGGTCAGCGACGTTTCCTTTTCAGCAGATAAAGGCGAAATAGTTGGTTTTTTGGGCCCAAACGGGGCCGGGAAGACAACGACGATTCGTATGCTCTCGACCTACATGCCCCCGACTTCGGGTACTGCCGAAATTGCTGGTTTCGATATAGTCACCCAATCTGAAGCGGTGAGACGGTCTATTGGCTACCTCCCAGAGAACCCACCGCTCTACGGCGAAATGCGGG
>JBIJBT010000123.1:0-6217 GCA_044345055.1 Bdellovibrionota bacterium | reverse complement strand
GGTCTCCAAGTGGAATCGATAAAGAATCTGGGATAGCACCTCGCTCACGTTCACCCGACTCCCTAACATCGATGATCAGGTAAGGCTCTTCTAGCTCCTGCACCTGCCGCCAAGTCAAAGAACGCACCAAACCCTCCCTTATATTTGATGCCGCCATCCCTGCAAGATTTACTGGGTCTTTTGCTGAACCAAATGGTGGAGCGTAACAAAGATCAACAGATATCAAATCCTCAACCGTGAGGCCGCCCGCAATTGCTGTCGCCAATACATCAATCCGTTTATCAACGCCGTCGCCTCCTACCGCCTGTGCTCCGAAAATCTCTCCCGAGTTCGGATCGAAAAGTAGTTTCAGCGAAAGTTGTTCCGCACCCGGATAATATCCAGCATGAGACTTTGGATGAAGATAGAGCGCTTGATAATTCTTTCCCAGCGCAGAAAGAGTCTTTTCGTTTGCTCCGGTACAAGCGGCAGTTTTTGAGAAGACGCGAATAATTGCGGTACCTAGAGGACCTCTATAAGGCCGCTTCTGAATGCCAATAATATTATCCGCGACAAGTCGTCCCGCTCGGTTAGCAGGTCCTGCAAGCGGTACAACTCCGGTAATTCCAGTGACCCGATGGGCAAACTGGATGCAATCACCGAGAGCCCAAATCGCTGGATCGGAAGTTTGAAGATACTGATTAACCACGACGGCGCCCCGCTCGCCGACTTCAAGCCCAGCTTCCCGGGCCAAAACAGAATCGGGACGCACTCCGATGCTCAAGAGCACCATATCGGAAGTAAATCGCGTTCCCGACCGAGTCTCTACCTCGATTTTCTCCTCGGGTGAATGAGAAAATCCGGTAACCGGATCTGATAAAACCACCTGAACGCCATGCCTCTCCAGCTCTTTTTTCAGTGGGCGAGCCATTTCGCGATCGAGCGGTACAAGAAGTTGATCGTTTGACTCAATAACCGTGACCGTTATCTCTTTTCGGTGTAGCTGTTCAGCCACCTCAAGACCGATGAATCCTCCCCCAACAATCACTGCAGATGAGACACGATGATGCTCAATCCACCCAATAATCTGGTCCATATCACCGATATCTCGAAGGGTGAATATTCCGGGAGTATCGATACCAGGCAACGATGGGCGAAGAGGAGCAGCACCAGTTGAAAGAACAAGATGATCGTAAGAAACGGTAAGATCTTTTTGGTGATTGAGGTCTCGTACAGTGACTAGTTTACAGGCGCGATCTATCGCGATTACTTCGTGACGGGTGCATACCTTGATGCGAGAGCGACTCCACAGCCGCTCTGGTGTTTGCACCAGCAGCGCCTCCCGATCCTCGATTTCGCCCCCTATGTGATAAGGTAAGCCACAGTTGGCGAATGAGACGTGCTCTCCTCGCTCAAAAATCGTAATTTCTGCATCCTCAGAGAGTCGTCGCAACCTTGTTGCTACGTTAGCCCCTCCTGCAACTCCGCCAACAATTATAACCTTCATAATAGTGCTCCCCTTTTGAGACTAAAGTAATCATCAAATGCATTCGCCCTTAAAGTGCACAGGAAGAGTCGCCTCGCTGATTCCAGGGCATTCGTGCGAGAATCATCGCCATTCCGCATGTGTCAGTAACCCCTGAAAAAACAAGTCCGCACCCCACAAAGAGCGGAATAAAAAGAGCCCAGGTTGCACCAACGAGCCCCAGCGCTGTTCCAATCGCTACCAATCCTCCAGCTGCTATCCGGACCTGACGCTCTAGCGACATAACCGCGCGCTCGCCCCGATCAACCTCAAAGCCATCCTGCTCCCACGCCATGGTCCCACCAACAATATTGTCACACACGATCCCCCACGACGACCCTTGAGCTATCGCTGTCTCCCCCCGTTTGCCACTGCGACAAATAAATAGGACCCGCTTCCCCTTCGCAATTTTTTCGAGCATCTCCTTTGAGAGCCTATCCAGTGGAATATTAATCGCCGCCTTCGCCCGCACTTCACTAAACTCCGCTGGTGTACGAACATCTACAAGAACCGCACCACCTGATTGAAGCATTTTGTGCGCCTGCTGAGTTGAAATATTATCTGCCATGACACGAAGCTCCGTTTTACAAAAATTCTCTCAAATGGCGCGTAATTGATTAGAACCGCCCTCTTCACCATAGGAAACATTGCTCCTACGGTCAACGCATCTAATGAGGCTTAAAATGCTGCGAAATAAGAGAGCTCGATAATGGTGTGCCGTTCGCTTTGGTTTAGGCTCGGCTTGGTAGGTTGGGAGAACAACGAGGTAATCTCATTTATATCTTGAGATTATTCCTCAAAATCATGAATCGAAAGAGGGCTAAACGAGTGGTGTAACGACCCGTTTAGACCTCTTTTTGGACCGTATTAGGTGAAGAAATTCTTTATACCGTCGAATATACCCCCTCGACTCGCAGCATCTCCCTCCTCTTTTTCGAGTTCAGCAAGCTGCTCCAGCAGTTTACGACGCTTTTCAGACACTCGTTTTGGCACCTCAACCATGACCCGCACATGCTGGTCGCCCCGCCGATTGCTTCCAAGAACAACGATTCCCTTTTCACGGAGCCGAAAGACTTTACCAGAAGGGGTGCCAGAGGGGATTTTAAGATTTATCTTTCCATCGAGGGTTGGCACCTCGATTTCGCCGCCTAAAACTGCGGTCGCGTATGATATTGGAGCATCACAGATAATTTCATGCTCTTCGCGTCGGAATATCGGATGTTCCTTAATATGAACCTGGACGTACAGATCCCCGGAAGGACCCCCCTCTGTCCCTGCTTCCCCTTCACCGCGCAACTTTAGCCGCTGCCCCCTATCGATTCCAGCAGGCACTCTGACATTGATCTTGCTCTGCCGCATCTTGAGCCCCTGCCCATTGCAATCAGTACACGGCGTTTTTACCATCTTGCCGGTACCGGAGCAGACGGGACAAGGTCGACTGACTGTAAAAAAACCTTGCTGTGACCGAACCTGCCCCTGCCCTCCGCAATGCTGACAGCTCTCTGGGCTTGTACCCTTCGCCGCTCCACTTCCTCCGCACGAGGCACACGCAGAGCGCTTCATAATATCGATTGTTTTTTCAACCCCAAATGCAGCCTCTTCGAAGGTTACCTCAAGATCATATTTGAGATCCCGTCCCGCTCGCCCACGCGAACGCTTTCCTCCTCCTTGCTGACTTCCCCCGAAAAAAGTGCTGAAAATATCTGAAAATACATCTTCAAATCCCTCGCCACCAAAACCACCACCAGCTCCACCCATGCCACCTTGCTGGAATGCTGCGTGCCCAAACTGGTCGTAAGCCTGCCGCTTATCTCCATCACTCAGAATAGAATAAGCCTCCTCAGCCTCACGGAATCGTTCCGCGGCTGATGGGTCTCCCGGATTCATATCAGGATGGCACTCTCGGGCCTTTTTTCGATACGCCCGCTTTATCTCATCGGAAGACGCTCCCCTGGCAACCCCAAGCACGTCGTATAGGTCTCTTTTGGACACGGCTTAACCCTTTTTCTTTTTACTGCAGCGCACTTATTTTTCGCCAGGGAACGGGTTTTAGGGGGTTGAGAGAGAGTGTATCACCCGCCCTCAACCCCCTAAATGCTCTCTACGACCGCTCTCTACTTGTCCTTGACCTCTTCGTAATCAGCGTCAACGACATCGTCTGCCGGATTTGCATCCCCTGCTGCGGTAGCATCAGCTCCGGCTGCGCTCTGCTCAGCGGCCTTCTTGTACATCTCTTCTGAGAGTCGGTGACTTACCCTCATGAGTTCTTCGTGAGCAGCATCGATAGCTGCTGCTTCATCACCCTCAAGCGCTTTTTTCGCCGACTCAATCGCTCGCTCAACTGAGAGCCGCTCTTCATTTGCGACTTTGTCTCCAAGCTCGCTCAGCGCCTTATTGGAGCTATACAGGAGGCTATCGAGATTGTTTCGCTTTTCAACAAGCGCCTTTCGCTTCTTATCCTCGTCGGCGTGCGATTCAGCATCACGCACCATTTGCTGGATCTCTTCATCAGAGAGTCCGGAGCTTGCAGTTATCTTTATCGCGTGCTCCTTGCCAGAACCGAGGTCCTTAGCCGCAACATGCACAATACCGTTCGTATCGATATCGAAGGTCACCTCAATCTGTGGCAATCCTCGTGGTGCTGGTGGAATCCCCATGAGGTCGAAGCGACCGAGTGTTTTGTTATCGCCTGCCATCTCACGTTCGCCCTGCAAGACGTGAATTGAAACTGCAGGCTGGTTGTCTGCGGCAGTTGAGAATACCTGCGATTTCTTTGTCGGAATCGTGGTATTTTTCTCGATCAACTTGGTGAACACACCACCGAGCGTTTCGATACCGAGACTTAGAGGTGTTACATCGAGAAGCAACACATCCTTAACGTTCCCCTCTAACACTCCACCCTGAACCGCCGCACCTATCGCTACCGCTTCATCAGGATTAATGCCTCGAGATGGTTCGCGCCCAAAGATCTCCTTGACCTTCTGCTGAACCGCTGGCATCCGGGTCATACCACCAACAAGAATGACCTCATGAATATCGCTCGCCGATATTCCCGCATCCCGAATCGCAACGCGGCAGGGCTCAACAAGCCGCGAAAGAAGCCCTTCGCAAAGCTGCTCAAACTTCGCACGGGTAATGCGAGCATCGAGATGCTTTGGTCCAGAGGAATCAGCCGTGATAAATGGCAGACTAACCTGAACTTCCATCTTCGACGAGAGTTCGTGCTTAGCGTTTTCTGAGGCCTCTTTTAGCCGTTGCAACGCCATCGTATCTTTTCGAAGATCGATCCCCTGTTCTCGTTTAAACTCCTCAGCAAGATGTTCGACAAGGATATGGTCGAAGTCTTCACCCCCAAGATAGGTGTCTCCGTTGGTGGATTTTACCTCGAATACTCCATCACCGAGCTCAAGAATCGATACATCGAATGTACCTCCACCGAGGTCGAACACCGCGATAGTTTTTTCATGTTTTTTGTCGAGTCCGTATGCCAGTGCAGCGGCCGTAGGCTCGTTGATTATGCGAAGCACATTCAGCCCCGCGATCTTTCCAGCATCTTTTGTTGCTTGACGCTGAGCATCATTAAAGTATGCAGGGACCGTGATAACCGCATCAGATACGGTTTCCCCGAGGTAATCCTCGGCGGTCTGCTTCATCTTTGTGAGGATCATCGCTGAAACTTCTTGAGGGCTTTTTGGCTCCTCGTTCAGCTTCACCCAAGCATCACCGTTTGGCGAATCACACACTTCGTAGGGTAGGACCGCTCGAGCCCGCCGAACCTCTTCAGAGCTTTCCTTACGGCCGATCAAACGCTTTACGGCGAAAATCGTATTCTTTGGGTTGGTAACCCCTTGCCGTTTCGCAACGGTCCCCACCAATCTCTCTCCCGCCTTGTTGACCGCCACAACTGATGGGGTTGTACGAGCCCCCTCTGAGTTTGCGATAACCGTTGGCTTTCCCCCCTCCATGATCGCCACGCAGGAGTTTGTCGTCCCCAAATCGATTCCAATTGTCTTGCCCATATCTTTCCGTTCTACTTACGCGATAAGATTCGCAATTAAAACACAATCACAAAAAATTCTATCTCACCGCCCCCTCGCTCGAACCGTTTCTCGGGGACAACGTTGAAATAATCACCACTGAGTCAAAGTTCAAGCTTTTTGAGGAAGAGAGTTACTCATCTTTCCGTTGAAAAATATACTTAGCTCCCACCAACCCTAAGAAGGCTCCCCTGCAACGACCACTTCTCCGACTCGGATTAGCTTATCCTTGAAAAATGCCGCTTTTTTGAGCTCTCCGACGACGGTGCCAGGTGCTGAATCGGCTGTCGGGAGGATACTAAGAGCTGATTGTATTTTAGGATCAAACTCTTTCCCCACCCCCGATTCGAGCCGAACCCCCCACTTTTCAAGCACTCCCTGGAAGTTACGGAAAATTAGTTCAACTCCACCACGGAACTGCTCGCTATCTCCCTCGGCGAAGGTCATCGCCCGTTCTACGTTGTCGATTACCTCAAGAAGGTCAACGACAATCTGTTCTCCCTGATATTTAATGATATCGGCTCGCTCTCGCTGAGTGCGACGACGAAAGTTGTCAAATTCTGCAAGAAGGCGAATGTACCGCTCCTGCGCCTCATCGACCTCTCCCCGAAGCCTTACGAGCTCTAACTGAAGATCATCTTCAGAAGATAGCTCAAGAACCTCACCATCTATTCCA
>JBIJBT010000003.1:0-61353 GCA_044345055.1 Bdellovibrionota bacterium | reverse complement strand
ACCGGAAAGCCACCACCAAAACCACCGATCTCCTTTTCCTTTGCTGCCGTTACAAACCCGAGCTCTTTGTCGGCGTTGCGAATAATAAAACCATCATCTTGCAACGCATTAATAACGGCCTTCATCACCTGCTTCATATTGCGATTTGGATAGGTGCGGGTTTGAAGCTGGCGAAGCTCAAGCTGCGTTTTTTGTGGTCGCGGTGGCGCAACAACGCACCCCGAAACCAACACCAAAACTGCTCCGCAAAATATCCGCAACGTTCGAGTCATCACCATGGCGAATCATCCGTGTCAAAAGAGCTGCTTCTAAAAACGGGAGGTGTGATACGAAAAGTCTTTTACTCGATTCCGTGAATCAAACTTGATCACAACTGTTAAGGTTCTCTGCTGCGTTGCTGATGCTCCCGCCGAGCGCGAATAGGTACCCACCAATCCCCCAAGCAGGAGCGATACTCCTGGATTTCTTCCTGCACCAAGCAGCCCAACGCCGCCCCCTTCATCATTGGAATACGAAGCTTCGGTTGCTATTTTATCGTACACCCAGCTCTCGTCTCCCCCCTGATCACGGGTCACGATATTCGGAGAACCGAGCACCTCTGCCACCTCGGTTGATGACATGCCACGCACAATTTTCGCCTGAACCGTACCGACCGTGAGTTGGCGATCTGCTTCAGAGTGCAGCTGTGATGCGTGTTGTGCCGCTGTTTGCATACACCCTAAAAAAACAAGAAAAGGCGCAGCGAGCATTCCACGGAACAATTTTCCGGTCCTGTTTTTAATCTTCATACACACCCCCCATGATGGCAATCTGTGCCAGTAAGTCTAGCTTACAAACCGCAAACCCAACACGGGGCGTTTAATATGTTTTGCGTGGCCTTAATCACCCCGAAACATCCTCAATCTGCTCCAACAGGGAAAGCTGCTGCGCCTCGAGAGACTCCCTTGCTGCAACGAGCTTTTGCACCTCGCTGAATCGGCCTCCCTCGGATGCAGCCTGAATCGCCACCTCAGCGGACTCTATCTCTTTTCCGAGAAGATCAAATCGGTTCTGCAGCTGACGCACCTTATGCTCATTTTTCTTCTTTGGTCGCGGAGTGGATGACCCTCCACCTCCCCGTTCCTGTTTTCCGGATCCCCCCGAACGCCGCAACGCTCCGGGCGAATCCCGAAATCCTCGCTGCTCGCAAAACTCTTCGTATGTTCCTGGAAAAACCTCGACACCTTGAGGACCAAACGCCACGATCGTTGTCGCAATCTGACGCAACATATATTCGTTGTGAGTTACAACGATAAGGGCGCCTGGGAATTGCCGAACCGCCTCAATCAATCCCTCAACCGCCTCGAGATCAAGATGGTTTGTTGGTTCGTCGAGAACCAAAAGATTCGACGGCTGCGCGATTAATTTCCCAAGCAATACTCGGCTCCGTTCGCCACCCGACAACACCTTTACGCGCCGCTCAGCCCGACTTCCCGAGAACATCACTGCACCACAGATAGAGCGCACCGCTGTTCGCGAGAGCTGCGAATTCGCCTCACCGACCGCCTCTTCGACTGTGAGATTCGGATTGAGCGATTCAATCGCCGATTGTCCAAAATAACCAACTTTAACCTTCTCGTGGAGCGAAATCGAACCGTTCACCGGAGCAAGTTCACCAATCAAACATCGAAGCAAGGTCGATTTTCCTTTTCCGTTTCTCCCAACCACCGCGATGCGATCGCCATTTCTTACTGAAAGCGACAATTTATCAAAGAGAACTGGCCCATCACCAAATCGAAACCCAAGTTCTCCTGCTTCAAGAACACGCTTTGACGGAGCCTCACACGCAGAGAAGCGAAACGCCAGATCTTGCTCCGACGAGAGGGAATCACCGATATCTAGTTTATCGAGCTCTTTAAGTCGCGACTGGACAAGTTTTGCCTTTGAGGCCTGCGCCCTATAACGCGCCGCAAACTCTTCTATCTCCTTCTTTCTTTTGAGCTGTGCATCACGAGTTCGTTCATATATCTCGTCCTCCTGACGCAACAACGCAAGGAGATCGCCAGTTGAGCCTGCATTTTTACGAATTCGCTGACGATAAATCCCAGCTGTGTGAGTTGTTACCGCATCGAGAAAATCGCGGTCATGCGAGATAAGCATCAATTCGCCTTCCCACGAGCGCAACTCGGTACGAAGCCACCGCACAGCATCGATATCGAGGTAGTTGGTCGGCTCATCGAGGAGAAGAAGATGCGGTTGAGCGACGAGAAGTTTTGCAAGCTCAAGCCGCAACCGATAACCACCGGATAGCGCATCCGGACGTAGCGAGAGCTGTGCCTGGTCAAATCCCAGACCATCGAGCACCCGCTCAGCCTCGTACGGGGTGTCCCGCTGATCCTCGGGAAGCCCTAACGCGGCTTCAGCCAGAACCGTCTCCTGACGCTGATCTATATGTTGCGAGAGGTGTCCAATTCGATAACCGCGCGGGATTGAGATCATCCCAGAATCGGGCGTTTCGAGCCCAAGGAGCAATCTGAACAGGGTCGATTTGCCATGACCATTTCGTCCGAGCAACCCTATCCGCTCCCCCGAGCCGATCGTAAACGAGACCTCGTCGAAAAGCTGCTGCTCGCCAAACCCTTTTGAAACACTATGAAGAACAATACCCCCACCACCACTCGCCATGGAACCCTCACACCTGAAAACACCGTACTCTCCGCCTCTACACTGGCCCTATCCATCAGAGGTTCGACCAAGTGTATCAGGAAGAGGGGCGTTGCCGCCAACTAGCGCGCATTATCCTTTGGCGATGATCGATTGAAGATAATTTGCTTCTTCAGAGGCAAAAGTAAGCGCAGCAGCTCGCTGAGCGATATTGCTAGCCTGCTGAAGGAGCAGCCATACCCCATCACGGTGAGGTTCAACCCCTGCAAATGTGAATTGGTTATCTAGTGCTTTTTTAGCAATAGCGTATCCATCAGGGGTGGATATTTCGATTTTTAGCTCGATAAATGCGGGGGTTGCGATTCGGGCCTGATTTACGAGTCCCTCTAGATTGTTCAGATCCGCACCACCCCCAAGAGCAAGTCGGGCGATTCTCATATGTTCATCAAATGCAAAAGAGACCCCACTATTTTTGTGAGACGACAGCGCAGTTCCGCACCGATCCCGTCCAGTTCTCACCCGAGTGGTAATTCCGTGCCACTTAAAAATCTCTTTTACTATCGGCGCAATCGCGGAGGAAACAAAAACAGCCTCTGCACTCGTTGTAACGGCTCGTCCCATCAAAACAGCAGACTCGCGATAGCCAGTATTAAAGTAATCATTAAACTTCGAGACAAGCAATCCGAGCGGACGAAATCCAGCTTTCGCAAAAATCCGCTGAGTCCCGTGATGTGCAGTCACAGATTCTGTAACAATCGGCGCCTCGCCCTGATCGCAAAATCTATCTGCATGGCTGAGTAAAGTGTCTGTCAACTTCTCTCCTAGCCCAAGCCCTCGAGCTGATTCATCAACGAGCACCCGTGCTAAACGGTCGCTCCCTTGATTGCGCAGCAACGCTCCGTGCGCCACGACATCGCCGTTTTGCCCCGTGTAGACACAAGCAACCCAAGAACCTTCCTCTATAGACCGCTGAACGGAGTGTGGGTTCTTCGTTACTGAGCGGTGATACTGCTCTCCATATACTTTATCAAAGAGAGCGGAGATACCCGCAGCGATGGGGTACGAACATCCCGTTTCACTAGAAAGAAGGAAGGGCCCCGCTAGACGATCTGAACGAGCTGATAAAGACCCAATAGATTGGGTCGATAGCGGATGAGCGATGACATGAAGGGGAGCGGCAACAGTATTCATACCCTAAATTTTGCGCTCGATTGCCCCGCAAAGCGAGACCTACAAGCAGGCAAAACACCCCCTTGAGTCACCCCATCGACAGGGTCGGACACTTGAGTCTAAAATAGGACTATACACATTTTTGCGAGACCCTTATGGAGCCACCAAAACAAACCGTCTCTGCTGTCATCCGAAACTACCTAGTCACCCGCCCCCACGTCCGGGAGTGTCTCAGACGGGGACTCATCAACTATTCCGCGCTCGCGCGCGAAATCTGCCAAGATCGCGCTCTTGAGCAGTTCGATGCTGTGCTAAAAGCGTGTCGCCGAGAACAGGATAGGATGCAGAAACGAGCCCCTCTTGAGGGGCCGATCGTTGGCCTACTATCTCGGGCTCGTTTGCGAGTAAAAACACAGATCGTCGTTGCGATTGTCGCCAAAGAGGACTCGTTCACCCGCTTCGCACGACTTCAGGAGGAGATTAGATCTCAGGAGGGAGATTTTCATCTCATTGAGGGGGAAAAAGCGGTCACCATTATCACGAACGACGGTTTTGTAGGCCTGCTTCGCGCGACCTTTAAGGGTTCGATAAAAAAAATAAGCACTGGCCTTGCGTTAGTTTCGCTTCTCTTCGATAAGCGGCTCGAAACTACCTCCGGCGTAGTAGCTCACGTCTACGGCCTACTCGCAGAGCGCGGAGTCAATGTGCTCGAAGAGATGAGCTGCTGGACTGAGCTTCTGATGGTCATAGAGGAGCGCGACCTAGCATCAACCCTTGAGTGCTTGAAGTTTGGGAAGGAGTAGAATAATCCGAAGCTGGTTATTCTAGTTCTGGAACTAGAATAACAGAGCCATCGAAATCCGATCGCGCGATTAGTTCAAGCGCATCCTCCGCGCGGCCTAATGGCAGCACCGTAATAGCCGCGGCCCTTTCGAGATTACGAGTAGGTGACAAAAAAAGCTCGCCAGCCGACGGGTTCGGGTTGGCGGCACGGAGCAGCGGCACAACCTCGACGGGGTTTGCGTTCCGATCAAGTGGAATCGCAAAACGAGAATAAACAACAGTATAATCAGCAAAGCCCCCAAATGGGTAAGGCTCGATAGATTGCGGATTGAGGCAGAGTTGAGCGAGCTTATTAACGCAGAATCGGCATGACCCACACCCCAAACCGCGCCACGGAATACCAACACAGCTGTTAAGGAGATCTTGGCGTACATCGCGACCCACCGCGAGCACAAGACCTACGATCTGCTGACCGAGAACGATCGGCAATTGCGGCGGTACAAGTTCGCCACGATGTATTTTAAGATCTGCGCGACATACACCGCAGGCAAGAACCTGTAGGAGGAGATCGTGTGAAGTAAGCCGAGGAAGGTGAACCACCGCATCGTGCAGCGGACGATGCGGGGCAAAGCAGATTAGAGCACGGGTTTGGGTTGGGATAAAATTTTCTGACATTAGGGGCTAAGGTTATCGCACAAGAAGATTAATCTATAGCGGTTTATCAGTGGATGATAAAAGCATAACCCGGGTATTGGGATTTTTCTGCCGCAAGGCGTTCGTCGAATTGGAAATGGGCGGTGTGGTCGCGGAATTTGGGCATTGAGGCGCGGGCGAGGTGGAGAGGGGCGCCGGGGATACGGCGCACATAAGTTTGAGCGGCATTAGGTCGTTTTAAGAGGCCTGAACAGGGGGGATTCTTCTATTCTTGCAACACGTCCTAAATTGTCTTCAGGTTCGACAGGCAGTATCGAGACTCTTTTACGACGCTCCCTTTCCTGGATTACAAGCGGTATTTTGTCATTAAACTGCTCGGCTAGATCGTAGAGCTCTTTAATTGTTAGATCTTGAATATCATTCTTTTTTCCTTCCGAGATTAAGTGCACCGTAGGATCCATCTGAACGGTAGCTCCACCGCCGTCTCGAGTGCTGGCTATAATGCCCTGCAAAACTTCATCCGAGTTTGCTGTTAGAGCAGGAGCTTTATCTGAAACCGGCACCACTACCCGATTAACCCTGGACATAAACTCTGCAACAGGCATGGATTCGAGCCCTTTCCCGCCTTCCGAACGCCGACCTGGAGGCCCGTCCTTATCCAAAGAAGCACTACCATGAGGATTTTCGTAGTAGACTCGGCCATTTTCAATTTTAGTCACCAAGATCGCGTGATTAGCGTCTTTACCTGATTGATTCCATCGGATGTCAACTATGAGAGGAAGCTGTTGACCCTTATTCAATACCTCCTTCGCCGCATCACCATTAACGACGGTTTGTTGTTCGCCCTTCAATAAGGTCGATATCCTGCAGTACTGAGAAGGAGTCAGACCGACGAGACCATTTATAAACGCCCCTCCCATCGTACCGGTGGTGCTTCCCGTCTGGTGGTCATATTTGGCGCCAGGACCAACTGCATGACCTATAAGGGATGCAGCAAATACGCGCTCGAAGATATCGCACTTGTCAAATTTTCGAGTCGGATCTTCCAGGGATGACTTTAGAGCGGTCGTATTTATCTCAACTTTTTCGTTATTTTTCGCCAACATATGGCCCCGTTCCAACAACTGGAGTCCCATATGTATAAACGAAGCGGTATCGTTCCGTGCAAGATCTCTCATCATCGCCACAGCAGTACAGGAGGCGTGCATCCCCTGATTTATTTGATTTGGATCAGCTGCATTTATCACAAGGCCCGAGATAGCCTCCTTTAGCTGTTGACTATCCATTTCAGCTGCGGGACTTCCCCTGCCCGCCTGTGCATTGCTTGCAAGCTTGGCAAAGACAGCAAGATCGGCCTTATTGAACTTTCCTTCACTCACAAGTTTTTCAAGTTGCTTAAAGGTAGCGGAATCAAGAACTTTAGATCTTTCGATTGCCGCTAAGAGCTGGCTGGTCTCAACGCTTTGCTGCCCGATAGTACCCGGTCCGCCCGTCGATGAGGTCGTTATTGCTGCTGATGGTGCCTCGGCCACACTCGCTGTCATTCGGCAAACGCTCCTTTGTCGGTATCTTAACTTTGACTAACCCTAAACAGGTTATTCCAACCCCCACCCTCCGAGTAACTTATGGCTGAGGGCGGCGAAACGGAACTTTCCACCACCACCCCCCCCCAAAAAAAACCTCACCCCTCCATCGGCGGACACGAGCATATCAGATTCCTATCCCCGTACGCAGCATCGACCCGGCCGACAGCTGGCCAGAACTTTGATTCGCGGGACCTGGCTGATGGGAAGGCGCCCTGTTCTCGGGGGTAGGGGCGATTCCACTCGGAGGAGGCGATATCGAGAGCTGTATGGGGGGCGTTTTTTAGTGGGTTGTTGGCGCGATCTAGGGTGCCGGCTGCTATTTGGCTGACCTCCTCGGCTATCGAGAGCATCGCGTCGCAGAATCGGTCGAGCTCTACTAGCGATTCGCTCTCGGTTGGCTCAATCATCATGGTGCCTGGGACAGGCCAGCTCACGGTCGGGGCGTGGAATCCGTAATCCATCAACCGCTTGGCGACATCATCGACCTCTATACCGGCGAGATCTTTAAGTGGGCGCAAATCAATAATGCACTCGTGAGCTACAAAACCTCCTTCGCCCGAAAATACGACGGGAAAGGCGCTCCGCAACCGATGCGCAATGTAGTTTGCGTTTAGGATGGCGACCTTGGTGGCGTGGGTGAGACCCTCTGCTCCCATCATCGCGATGTAGGCCCACGAGATCGGGAGGATACTAGCGCTACCAAATGGGGCCGCCGATACGGGACCAACGGGGCTTGCTGTTGCGTTCAATGGGTCACCCGGGAGGAACGGCGCCAGATGCGGCCGTACCGCTATCGGTCCCATTCCGGGGCCTCCGCCACCGTGCGGAATACAGAACGTTTTGTGAAGATTGATGTGGCACACATCCATACCGAGATCGACTGGACGGCAGACCCCAACGAGCGCGTTGAGGTTGGCTCCATCCATATACACCTGACCGCCCTCTTCGTGGATCAGCTCAGTTACCTCTTGAACCCCACGCTCGAAAACGCCGTGGGTCGAGGGGTAGGTTATCATTATTGCGCCAACCTTTCCGCGATGGTCAGATATTTTGCGACGGAGATCATCTATCGCGATGTTGCCCGCCTCATCACACTCAACTGGCACAACGGTAAAACCGACCATTACCGCTGAGGCGGGGTTGGTTCCATGCGCACTTCGGGGAATAAGACAGATCGTACGGTGCCCTTCGCCACGAGACTCGAGATAGCCACGGATCGCAAGTAGACCTGCGTATTCGCCCTGAGATCCTGCATTTGGTTGAAGCGAAACGGCGGAAAATCCGGTAATCGCCGCGAGAGAGGATTCGAGCTCCGAAAAGAGCACTTCGTATCCACGAACCTGACTACGAGGCGCGAATGGATGAATCTCGGAGAACGCGGGCCAAGTTACAGGGATCATCTCGGTCGTCGCGTTGAGCTTCATCGTACACGAGCCAAGCGGAATCATGCTGTTAGCGAGCGACATATCGCGAGCCTCAAGCCGCTTTATATAACGGAGAAATTCCGTCTCGGTATGGTATTGCTCAAAAACGGAGTAGCCAAGAAATTGGGAGTGTCGATGAAGCGAGGAGGGAAGATCGCCGGCTATTTCGGGGGTTGGAGTATGAAGAAGATCGAATCGCGGAACACCGAATATCGCCGCAAGAGTTGCGAGTTCATCCTCGGTAACCGTTTCATCGAAAGATACCGCGAGCCGCTCTGGATGATCAACCCTCAGGTTGACACGAGCAGCCTCGGCCCGCGCAACTATTCCATCCCGCTGCCGTCCCGAAACAACAATCGTGACGGTATCAAAGAGCGATTCCCCAACGAGCAAAAGCCCAGCATCGCGACACGCCGCTGCGAAGCGTCGCGCCCGATTATGCACTGAGAGAGCGATATTTCGCAGCCCCTCAGCCCCGTGATACACGGCGTACATACCGCTCATAATCGCGAGAAGAACCTGAGCGGTGCAGATATTACTCGTCGCTTTTTCCCGTCGAATATGTTGCTCGCGGGTTTGGAGAGAAAGTCGAAGAGCAGGTCGCCCAGCCGAATCGCGGGTCACTCCAACTAATCGCCCGGGCATGAGTCGCTTTTGCTCATCTTTACACGCAAAAAAGGCAGCGTGTGGTCCACCATAGCCGAGGGGCACGCCGAGCCGTTGCGCTGATCCAACAGCGATATCTGCGCCAAGCTCTCCCGGAGGTGTTAGCAGGGTAAGAGCGAGGAGATCGGTCGCCATAACGACGAGAACCCCCGCCGCTTTTGCCCGCTCGATCACGCCGCAATAGTCCTCAACACTCCCCCATGTGGTCGGATACTGAAGCAGTAGGCCGACATCGTCGCTCGAAAATTGATGACGCTCGCAATTGACGACCTCAACCTCAATGCCAAGCGCCTTTGCACGAGTCATCACGACTGCGATTGTCTGGGGGTGGCACCCTTCGCTTACGATAAAGCGCGCAGTGGCAGCACCATCTGACCGCTTGGCAACCGCTCGACAAATACTCATCGCCTCAGCCGCAGCCGTCCCCTCATCGAGGAGCGACGCATTTGCGATCGGCAATCCGGTAAGGCTCGTAATCATCGTCTGAAAGTTG
Organism: Bdellovibrionota bacterium; assembly: GCA_044345055.1. GTDB lineage: Bacteria > Bdellovibrionota_C > UBA2361 > UBA2361 > OMIW01 > OMIW01. The sequence goes on along the minus strand of JBIJBT010000003.1, from coordinate 51,934 downwards.
AGCAGCGCCTCGAGCCGTCCTTGCGAAATTTCGGGCTGATAAGGGGTATATTGAGTGTACCAGCCTGGATTTTCAAGAATATTGCGGGCTATGACAGGTGGGGTAATCGTACCGTAGTACCCCATACCGATATAGCTTTTGAATAGCTCATTACGCGCAGCAAGCTCTGCAAGCCTCCGAATAGCGCCATCTTCCGAGAGCGGCTCCGACACACTCGGAAGAGCGAGCGGATCTTTTGCTCGAATTGAGGCGGGGATCACCGAATCAATCAAAGCATCGAGCGAATCAACACCAAGACGCTCGGTCATCGTTGCTATTTCGGAGGAGGTCGGGCCGATGTGTCGTTCGCTAAATGGTCGGGTCATGACTAAATTACCACTAAGAGAGAGTGTTGAGGATTGAGTTGCGCGCCGCGTCGACGATCTTCGTCGGCACTTTTTTGATCAGCACCAAAAATAGAGCAGCCAAGAATAAAGCAGCACCGTCGGAGTGCAATTTCTGCACGAGAGTAATAGCGCTATTTCTGCACAAGAGCCTGATAATCAGCTGCCGAAAGGAGCGCTGAAACCTGTGCTTCATCGACGCTAGAGAGCTTCACGAGCCACCCCTCCCCATACGGATCGGAGTTAATAAGAGAAGGCTCCTGCGCAAGCCGAGCATTAACCTCGATAACCTTTCCGGAGATCGGCGCGTAAACGTCGGAGGCTGCCTTTGTTGATTCAACAACGCAAAGCACACCCTTCTGCGCGAGAGCTGTCCCAACTGCGGGTGGATCTACATACACGATTTCGCCGAGCTCATCCTGAGCGAAAGAGGTGATTCCCACCACAGCACCCTCTTCAGTTACTCGCACCCACTCGTGATCCTTTGTGTACCTTAACCCCTCAGGAAATTCCATCGTCCGATTCCTCCCTTACGTTGTGTCACTCTTGGGGTTTGCACCAAATCGTTGGGCCATCCATATGGCTCGGTTTGTCGCGTACCCCTGCTAGAACTTTATCTTCATCTTTTTTAACCGTAATCCCCAACGATTCGAGAGCTACGATTAAGGGCCTACTATAATCACTACGCCGGCCGCGAACGGGTAAGTCGGCTATAAAAGGGGATTTTCACGATTTCGGCCTTAATCGGGCGACCCCGCACAATCATCACCACCTTTGTCCCCACCGCACTAAACGGCGCCGAAACTCTGGCTAGTCCTATCGCTCGCTCGAGTGTGGGGGTCTTCGTGCCGCTCGTGACCTCTCCTATGACCTCGCCGTATTCACTCTGAACAAGGTCACCCTGCCGCGCGATTCCCGCATCGGTTATCTGAAATCCAACCAACAATCGAGCAACTCCCCGCGCCTGCTCTTCACGAAACAGCTCCGCGCCAATGAAATCTCGCCCCGCTACCTTGACGATCCACGCAAGCCCCGACTCAAGCGCCGAGACATTTTCCGCCAATTCGTGCCCGTGCAACGGATACGCAGCCTCGAGCCGCAACGAATCGCGCGCCCCCAATCCACAAGGAGTGATACCCTCAATAGCGATTATCGCCCGCCATACATCAACGGTTCGATCCGCTGGAATAAAAAGCTCAACACCGTCCTCACCGGTGTAACCTGTCCGCGCGACGATAACCGATGCGCCAAGAACCGACCGCTCTTCAAAGCAGAACGGCCCGATTGCGGAGAGATTCTCCAGACCATCGATTGTAGCGAGTTTTTCTATCGCCAAAGGTCCCTGAATAGCGAGCTGACCGTATGCCTCGCCCATATCCTCAACAACTGCGTCCCACCTATTGTGCTCAACGAACCAACGAAAATCGCGATCTTGGTTCGACGCATTAACACACACGAGGAAGCGGTGCTCGTTGAAACGGTACACCAGCACATCATCAACAACTCCCCCCTGCTCGGTCGTTATCGCGCTATATTGCGCCCGCCCATCTTTTAGGCGAGTCACATCGTTACAAAGCAAACCGTTGAGCAGCTGCTCTGCTTCCGGACCGGAGACCAGAAGCTCTCCCATATGACTTACATCAAATATGCCGGCGCTACGCCGCACTGCAAGATGCTCAGCAACGATCCCCGAGTATTGGAGCGGCATTTCGTATCCCGCAAACGGGACCATTTTTGCCCCGATACGTCGATGCTCATCAGCAAGAGGAGTTTCTTTAAGAGATGTTGTCGGGGCGTCGTTCATGAGGATACTCCGGGCCGCTGCGGTGGGGTGTGTGTGCGGTGTGACCCAGATGGTACTCAAGAATCGGGGGTAATCGCAACGGCAGGGTTTAGGATGAGCAATATAAACATCATCGGGGGTCCGCACCGATAGGTTTCGCCTCTTTAGAAAAGCTCCAAAAACCTAATCTTGCTTCCCCGCCCTCAATATAGTCTCAAGATTCCGCCGCATCATTTTCTCGTAGCTTCCGTTATCTGAATCGGGTTCGCCGAGAGTGTCGATACTAAGGGCACCTCCCGAGACAATCGAAAAACCGTGCCCGCTGGCAGTCTCGCTTAGAGCGTCAATCAAATCTGTTGGCGCAGTCGTTTCGCCGAAAAAAATTGAGGTACCACGCTTTTGCATTTCATCTGAAACAGCAAGCGCTCGTTTTTTTTCCGCAGCTTCATCACCATCAATCGGCAAAAAACTCTCCCAAAAACCGATATTTTCCCACCCATACGCCGCTCCAAAATAGCGAAACGCCCGATGAGGAGTCGTTAAAACCCGTCTATTAGACCTAACCTCGCGGAGCTTTTCGCTCATTTCATGATGTAACGCCATCAGTTTTCGTCGATACTCTTCGCCTCGCATCAAATACGCCTGACGATTCTGATAATCAAGATTGCCCAGCTCAGCGGCAAGATATTCAGCAGCTCGCGCCCAAAGCGAAACATCCCCCCAAAAATGTCCATCGTCGCCTCCCCCCTCCGCCGCTGTTGATACTGAAGGAGGGAGCGAATTTGCGAGGAATATGACCGGTTTTGACTGAGAACGAGAATTGAGAGTTTCAGCAATCTGGGCTTCGAACCCTAGCCCAACAGAAACAACGATATCTGCGTCGCGGAGCCGTCTGACATCCTTAAAATCAAGTCGGAAGGTGTGCGGATTTGTGTTCGAATTCATGAGGGAATCAACGATCACATGATTCCCCCCAACAATCTTGCACAATTCAGTAACAAGAGTGGTAGTCGCCAAAATTGATCGAGAGGCTTCTTTAGTCGCGTGAGGAGATTCCCCGCGCGATTGCGCAAGGCAAAGCTCGCATCTGAATACAGCTCCCAAAAGCAAAAATATGGAAAGCAGCGCGAGGGCTAGGCGAACCGTTTTGGGGAAAAGTGAGGAGTAGTTGACGCGGGATTTAATCATTGAAGGTAGCGCGATTAGGGATCGAAAAATACTATAAAGCCGGATAAAACCCACGGATAAACGCACAGATCAATCCTCAACAGAACCGCTAAGTTATCAGATCTAACTCCATCCGCACATCACGAATGAATCGAGGAATTTCAACAATATAACCCCAGTCCTCAACCGTTGGCATTACAGCAATGAAAGCGCCTAAAACATCGGGCGAACACATTTGCTTCTCAACAAGAAGATCAAGAGGCACAGATTCTATAGTATTTTCAACACGTTGACGGGCCCACTCATCTGCAAAAATCTCGCGGGCAAAAACAGGAATCACTCGACGACCATCGAGATCATCGCTTAAAAGAACCCCTCCCGATGACCGAGCAACCCACACAACAGCGGTATCGATAACAACATTGAGAAAATACTTATATCGACTCAGAGGCTCGCTCGCGATAACTACTTGATATTCGGTCTGATGATTCATTCTGTCCCACCTCTTAACGATCCTAAACTTAAGCCCTCTACCGTTAAAAAACCTCCCAACGCCCCACAACAAGCTTAACCCGCCCGATGCAGCTTCTCCAAGGAATAAGTAGTTTAGCTTTTGGGGCTGTGGGTGGACCGTTCCAAATACCTCCCCCTCCTCACGCGCCGACCTTAAATTCTAGATTGTCCGCTGTTTTAAGCACTTTACGAGTGTACCTGAGGAATTACGCAAACAAGGCTATAATATACCAGCGTTTGTATTATAATAGGCCAACTCCCTTGACCACCCCAGATAAAAAAATGAATCGAACAGGAAACTTTTTCTCGAACGATTCGATAATCAATTCGTGCTTTCAGTTCCCGCTCCTCAGCTGGCCGGACGCTCGGTGATATACCGATAAAAATTTTAAACAGCCCTGAACTACTCAACGAGACAAGGACTAAGGATGAAGTTAGATGTAGGAGACTCTCCAAGGAAACGGTCCGTTGACGAGCGAAACCTCCTCGTCGATGAGTATCGAACTTACGCCGAGAGGCTTGTTCGGATCTTAATGAAACGGATGGCACTTCCGGAAGAACTCCATGACGAGCTTCGATCAGCGGCATACTTGGGATTAATAGACGCCGCCGACCGATTCGATCGTAATGGCGACTCCACCTTTCGAACGTATGCTTTTTATCGAATTCGTGGTGCCGTGATTGATAGTATTCGGCACTCTACCGGAGTACGTCGTAGACGCTACCGGCTAGCAAAGGTGCTTCAGTCCGCCGAGTCACTAAAAGAATCGAGCTTCCACGGATACGGTGGCGTCACCCCTAAACCGCAAGATGACAATGAAGAGCTAGTTGCTCTTCTCGACTTTGCCTCAAAAGCCTTGCTAGTACAAAAATTATCGCTCTCAGGCACCCCCGATTCCGCGCTCGATCCGGCCGATCAATCCCCCTCACCAGAGGATGCGCTAGGTAATCAAGAAGAGTCCGAGCTGTTACGGCGATACGTTGCTGAGCTACCTGAAACGGAGCGGCTTATCATTGAGGCGTATTATTTTCGAGATCTCTCCTTCGTTGAAGCCGCCGAGGAGGTCGTTGGTGCCTCAAAATCGTGGGTTTCACGGGTACATACAAGAGCAATTCAACGACTGTATGAGAGATTGACAGAGGAAAGATCGACATAAGGAAAATTGCCGGACACTACTGTTTCATAAGTCGATATTTGAATCACATTCCACAATTCCCATGACAACAATTCAACGAATACAATTATTCACCCGATCGTACCTAGATAAAGGGAAACGGCTCAACTATTCCTTTTTACTTATCGCTTTTTTCTTGATCTTAACCGGATGCCGCACAGAGATTCTCTCCGATCTATCGGAGCAAGAAGTAGGTAAAATTCTCTACGAGATGCGAATTCGAGGCATCGATGCATCTTCATCAGAGAACGGAAAGAATTTCCATAAAATCGAGGTGAGTACCGAACAATCTTCCGAAGCCTCACAGATTGCGGCTTTAATTCGTCCACTCTTAAGAGATCGCTCACAAGAGGATAAACCTCCCGGTTTTCTCTCTGGACCAGAACAGGAGAAGCTTTACGTAACTCAACAGCTTGCCCATCAGCTCGAGGATTCCTTGAGAATCCTTCCCTCGATAGTCGCCGCTCGTGTAACGATTGCTTTTCCCCCAAATCAAGGAGTAAACGAGCAGGAGAAAAAGGCTGTTAGTCTTGGCTCTGCGAGCGTTCTTGTAATCAGCTCTACAGGTGCCGATATATCTCGTGATTCAATCGCTCAATTCATAGCAAACGGAACAGCGTTAGCTCAAGAGCGGGTTCACGTTATTATTTCAGAGTTACCAAAGACCTCAGATACATTCTTATCTTCCCACCAGCAAAAGCTTCTAGATGGTCCCCGCCTTACACCCGATCCAGCTGCTAAAACCGAGCAGCTGTCTCTCGAGCAAACATCAACAACTTCTCCTGATATATCAGCTTCTCCTCACAACCTCGGAGAAAAGATTGAAGGGTCTTCACCAGAATTTGTAGCGCCATCCTCGACACCGTTGAGTTGGATTACGAGGAATCATGAAAGGCTAGTGCTCATCGCCATACCGATTGCGGGAACAGCTATCGCACTTTTTATCGGCACGCTATTAGTGCGACGAAGACGCTCACGCTCTCTGAAAGCAGCCTATCGAAAGCTTTAAAGGCGAAACCTGTCATCTAAAAAACCTAAAGGATTCAAGATGTCACAAACTGAACCCCATCCTCCAATTCCTGCGGCCTGGACAGAACGGTTTAAAAGCTCTTCTGCTAAAACACCCCTGCGATCAGATACAGCGCAGCAGACCCTGATCTCATTTCCCCTGACCCTAAGACAGCCCGACGGTAATCCATTTTTTCCTTTATATGAAGAGGTTCCTCTCGAGCAGAACCTACTTCCTGAAATGATTGTCACAGTTGAAATTAAGTCAGGAACATCTGGCACACTTCGCGCCTATCGCTCCGATCGAAAAGACTCAATTCAAAATAATTCAGACCATTTATATACATTTGGCACTTTGTTTCTCGAGCTCAAAGAGATTTTAGCTCTCTGCGGTGGTGAACCTATCTCATTTTCTTTTCGAGAAAATATCTAAAACCCCATCCAATACGGGAAACTTTCACCGCTTCGATACGATAATAGAGACAAAATAAACGCCCATTTGCAGAATCCTCATCAAACAGAAGATTCGCGCGAAAATTGGTTCTGCCAAGCAATTAAAGGGGCGGTTTTGATCTAAATCGGAAGGAGGACTATGAACGTTACTGGTGTTCGCATATTTTCTGAACCAATTAAGCTTGCCGCATCTGCGGTATCGTCATTAGCACAGGGCGCTGCCCCATTTGCAAGCGCCATGAGCGCGGTAGCCTCGGGTGGAGGCTCCGTCAGCATAGACCCCCAATATCGGGCTCTACTCGAACAGCAGATGGCGTTTCAAAGAGATATGCAGGTCGTTACGATGGAAACAAACACGTCGCGTACCGAGCATGAAACTCGGATGACAGTAGTTCGTAACGTACGAGTAGCATAATGGCGCGCTAAAATCGTCCAGTAGTAATCAACTGGTTCGATCGTTTAGCAAACAAAGCTTGGTGGTGAGAGATAAGCTAAATCTTTCACCACATATTTTCTCAAATAATTACTGACCATATCTCTCTCTCGACTAGATCCTGAGCTATGGTGACTCGGAGCTACTTACCGATGAAAGGAATAATCGTTCCCTTTTTACTCGTCCTTATCATCGGCAGCGCCGTAGTTCCACTTCCATCGGCGATGCTCGATGGTCTAATAATTTCGAATATTTTGCTCGCTCTTTTCCTTCTCGTCGGAAGCTTTTCAGTTTCAGACCCGACACATTTCTCAACTCTTCCAGCTATTCTTCTTCTAGGTGTTGTATCCCGTCTTCTGGTAACAATCTCTACGACAAGAGCGATTTTGACCACCGGAGATTCTGGCGCAATAGTTGCTGCATTCGGTTCAATTATGGTGAATGATGACCTACTTGTTGGGTGCATTCTCTTTATAATCATCTCGATAATTCAGTTCATGGTAGTTAGTAAAGGCTCTGAGCGAGTTGCTGAGGTTTCCGCACGATTTGCTCTCGACGCCTTACCTGGTCGTCAAATGTCGCTCGATGCCGACCTTCGGGCAGGATTGCTCGACCCATTAGCAGCTCAGCAAAGGCGGCAAGATTTACAGGTCGAATCGCGGCTTTACGGGGCGCTCGATGGAGCGATGAAATTTATTAAAGGTGACACAATCGCCACGATCTGTGTGACTATTATCAACATGGTTGGTGGAATCATTTCGGGCACTCTTCGTGACGGGAAGCCGATAATAGAAGCGTTAAATACCTACACCGTTCTCTCTATAGGAGATGGTCTTGCTGGTCAGATCCCCTCCCTTATCACATGTGTTGCCGCTGGCGTGCTTGTAACTCGGGTGCCTCGGGGCGATGATAAGTCTGCTGAGGCTGATATCTTAAGTCAGCTTGGCTCGATGCCAAAAGCTCGGGTAATCACTGCGGTGAGTGCTATACTTTTTTCTTTCATTCCCGGGATGCCGACAGTAACCTGTCTGGTCATCGGTTTGCCTCTGGGACTTTCGGTTCTATGGAGCTCCGCAAAAAAGTCCTCGATTGATCCAATCCCTGCCGCCTTTTCTCCATCACCCCTTGCACCTATTGGAGTTATTGTCTCTGCCGGTCGATCGTCAGTCCCTCTTCCTGCTATCTCCGTGATAGAGCCATTAGAGAAAATTCGACAATTAATCTTTGATAAATGGGGGATTATTTTACCGGTATTCTCGCTATCTTTGGTCTCTGCACCGCCCGATAAGCAAACCGAACTCCGCGCAGAGATACAGGGAACGACTGTTATCGCCTACTCTCCTCAGCCGGAAGAGTCAAAACCTCTAGATGTATTTGGTCGCCAGCTCGAGGAGATAGTCGAGAGCGAACTGCCGGGCCTCATCAACGATTCGATGACTCGAGCCCTTCTCGATCTCCACAACAGTCATCAAGGAGAGCTTATCGGAACTCTTATACCGGGCCAGATAACTGTTTCGCAATTAACCCAGCTCTTGCGGGATCTTCTTTCTGAAGGAGTATCGGTCCGATCATTCGACCGATTATTGCAGGTTGTAAGCGAAAAGGTGCCGCTCGTGGGGACAGGTCGACCGCTCCTTGAGGAGAGTCGAATTGCGCTTCGAAGAGCGATCATACAGCCGTTTATTCTATCGTCCGAAAAAAGGCTCTTCGGTTCAGTATCGGCTCCTATTGATGGAGCTCTGATGCACGCTGAGAGATCGGGAGGGGTACCGCCGTTATCTCTCATTCAGGAGATTACTTCGTGGGTTGATGCCCGTCGAGACCGTCTTCATGGCATCGTTGTAGGTCGGGGTTCACGGGCGATTCTGCGTGACATTCTGCGCCACAATGGGATAGAGATCGCAATATATGCACGCGAGGAGCTTGTCGGGTTCGCTTACGAGATCGGGGAAATGCTAACCCTAGTCGAAGATGAGCCCGCTGATGATATCTCCGATTTGGCAAACAATTATACCAGCAGCTTCGATCAAATGACTTCGGCATGGCAATAATGTGTCATTAATATAAGATTTTTTTGAGGAGAAAAAGATATGAATGCAAAGCTAAAACAAAACTCTGCAGCAGAGCCCGAGAAAAAAAGAAAAGGAGGTCGATCTTTTGCCAAGAGCAATCGCTCAGCTCAGCTATCAGAAAAAAATAGCTCCAGTGACTGGTCTGAATCAATCGAATCGTTAAAGGGACAGGGCTTCGAAACGATCTCGGAAGCGATCGATGGCATCATTAATGAAGCAGGCAATAAATATGGCGGGGCAGTAGATCCAGAGACCCGAGAAGTTCTTGCACTTTTATTCGAGACCGATCCACTTCTCTCCGCTACGATTGAGCGGTTACTCGTTAAAACTAAAAAGGCCGAATAATGCAAATTTCTCCCAAAATGTAACTAATAGGATTGCTCCTCCTATTAGTTACCTGCCGATAAACACGGCGATGTCAGAGCATTAATTTGCTGCCAGCAACAGATCTGTCTCGACCGGTATTAGCACCGGACGGCTAGAGTAATCTTCAAACAGACGGTGGAGTTTACGACGTAACATCAAACGAGCTCTGTGTAACCTCGATTTTACGGCTGGGACGGTGATATCGAGTACCTCACCCACTTCGGTATTTGATAATCCTTCAACGTCTCGGAGCAGAAAAACCGCCCGATATTGCTCGGGTAATTTATCAACCGCCGCGCCGAGAATTTCTCGGAGCCGCTTATTTTGTAATTGATCGTCGAGCATCTCATCGCCACTTCGCTCATTCTCAACTGTACGTTGAGCTCCATGCTCCTGATCTTCTTCTATCGCAACGATTAGAGAGCTTCTTCGCTTTCTGAGCTTCATGAATGAGGAGTTAACAATTACTCGGTACAACCAGCTTGAAAAAGCTGACTTACCCTCAAAACCCTTTACTTTGGTAAAGATTGTAAAAAAAACATCTTGGAGCACCTCTTCTGCATCTTCTTGATTGCGAGTAAATCGAAGCGCAAGGTTGTACACTGTTGATTCATATCGGGAGACGAGCTCCTCGAAGGCTTCAACCGAACCCTCTCGAACCTGATCTATCAGCGCGATATCACTGAGCCGTTTATCCTTAGGCATTATGAGCTCCCTGACGAAATGAGACGTTTTTTGTATAACCAATTTGGCTAAAGAAAAGAGTAGCTGACCACTCACCGAGCCACTTATGAACTCAGCGTTGTGAACTCAGAGTCAAAAACTCTGCGTCAGCAAGTCCAACAATTCATCTTCTCAAAACGTTTGCCGATACAACCTACAGTCAGAACCTGCGTCTCTTAGCAATTTGATCTCTTTCCAGGAAACGCACAAGTTAGTATGCCACAAAAAATGGGGTCACTTGTCCCGAGGATTCGCTTTAGTTGTAATTGTTTCGTAAAAACTTCCAAAAGAGCGGCTAAATAAACCTTCATTTCGGAAAAACGGCCCATAATTGGCCTTGGAATATGAGCGACTTCAACTACTTCGTAGAGCGATGCCGAATAACAATTAGTAAAATTTGTAGAAACATTTTAATTGGATCAATTAGCAAATTGACCTTTGAACCCGCTATTGAGCGCCAATTTACGGGTATTTCCGCAAACTTTATCCCGAGGCGCCTCGCTAGGTAGAGAATCTCAACATCAAAAGCCCACCCATCAACTGTTTGACGAGAAAAAAGCTCCCGCGCAGCTTTTCGGGTGAAAAGTTTAAAACCGCACTGCGTGTCTTTTACATCTGGCACTGCAAGGGTGTTGACGATCAGATTAAAGATCCTGCCGATAATCATTCGGTGCCACTTCGCTGCCACGACGATTCCAGAATCAGCAACTGCGCGAGAGCCAATCGCCACCTCAACTCCTCGCTCCTCAATTGCTTGCTTCAAGCGCAATAACTCCTCGAACGGAGTAGATCCATCTGCATCAGCAATAAGCACTAAATCGCCGCGAGAATTGAGAACTCCCGTTTTCACCGCATGGCCTTTGCCTCTATTGCGGGCCAGCCGAATCAGCGCTATCTGGGGCCGAATTCGCTGAAACCGTCGCACCATCTCCGCCGTTCCATCGCGACTACCATCATCAATGACGATTATTTCATAGGAGAAACCCTGCTGTTCAAGAAAATCTATCCCCTGAATCAAAGTCGGTGGTAGACGAAGCTCTTCATTGTAGGCTGGTATAATAATAGAGACTGCAACCAAGCTCTGCTCAACCTCTGATTGCTGAGATAACCACTCAATGACAAATGGAGGCTGAACATCCATAAGAGATCCTTTTATCAAGACACTGGGTCATTAAGTGATGTCTGACCTGTCCGTTAAACTCGGCCCGCTTCGAAGCTCACGAAACCTCAACATTAGATAAAGACCAGGAATACCGACCATTGCGTATTGAATCACATGTTGAGAAAGTGCCATGGCAATCGATATTTCTCTGTCAAAACCGAGCGAAACCAACACTGCGGACGAAACCGCCTCAACGATACCGATGCCACCGGGAGCCGCAGGTATCAACGATGCAAAATTGCTACTGACCAGGAAAAATATCGCCTGCTGAGCAGACATCTGGACGGCGAAGGCGGAAGAAACCAACCAAAAGACTGAGAGCTCTAGAAGCCAAACCGCCGAGGTCCAGAATAGTATGAGGGGAAGTCGTCGATAGCAAAATAGGGGGGCTAGACCATCGATAAAATGGCGACTTTTGCCTACAAAAAGCACAACGGTCCGAGAGGAGATTTTCGCCTCAAGAGTATTAAGGAGACGTTCGATTATCTGCCGTTGCGAGAGAAATAGCACAATAAAAAGAGCGGCTCCACCAAAGGCAAATCCGACGTACTGGAGCTGGCGTGTATAGGTTGCACCGTGAATGGATAAAGATGCGACACTCAGGAGTAGACTTAACGCAAGACCATCCAAAATTCGTTCTGCTACTATTGTGGCCAGTACCAATGAGCGCGGCTCTCTCGAGAGACGAGCTCCCACATGAGCCCGCACCAATTCTCCAGCCCGCGCCGGTAGCACGTTATTCATAAAAAATCCGAATACCAAGGCCTTGTAAGTTACCTTGAGTGAAGGAGCTGCACGGGGAAAAAGCAGACGCCATCGCATCGAGCGGAGCACATACGAGAGCGCAGTAAATACTATCGGCAAGATTAGAAACGGGATATTAACTCCCCTCAGACACTCAGTAAACCGCCTCCACTCCATTCCTTGCGAACAGACATAAAGCGCACCAATAGTGCAGCACCAGGGAATGACTATGCGAAAAAGTAAGCGACTCAAGGTACTAGCCATTACCATTTAGGTTTTCAACGCAATTCGGATGGGAGTAAGGCTCGACGAAATTTCGCCTCCTATTTTGCTGAAGAGCGGCTCGAAGTAATTTTGCTCGTTACCTAGCAAAAACTTTTCAATTTCTCGCAACAATAGTCACGAAAAACCGGAGGCATCTCTCACCTCTTAATCGTCCACATATTGCAGCAGACTTGAGAACAAACAACGCACCCCATCTTCAGTTAAGAGCCGATACTCTGGGAGTGTGGATTTTTTCGCAGAGGTTTTGCCGTGACCGTACCACAACGTTACCCCCTTCGTCACATCGATGACCTTGCTGGTAATCGCCATCTCAGTAAGTGTCGTAAATTGCTCGACCTGACCAATAACGATTAAGTCGTATCCCTGCGTACGAGCCCACTCCATTACCTCGTGATTTCCACCAAAAAAGTCCGAAAACGGCGCCGTTCTTGGGCCATTAAAAGAAATCTCAACTATCGGAAAAATTCGCGACTCGAGAAGTTGCGCATGAACAATCCGGGCGATCTCCGAACCGAAAGACTCGGGAACCTGATCAAACCGTGCAGGCTTCAAATTAAGAGGAGCGAAGAAAGGTAAAACAACAGCTCTAACTGTATCGGGTTTGGAGTAGTTATTCCTTATATAATTCTCTACAGCAACTTTGATATAGGCATGGCTTTTGCACGAGGTAGGGTGGTGACGCTCAAATAGACTGCATCCAGACAATAGCAGCAGAAATATCGTCAAAGAGCTGACGCGCCACCAACCCCAATCGTACCGTCGAGGGGTTACTGTGGCTATCGAACGACAATAACGCCCCATAACGGGTGATATACGAGGATTGAGCATACCCATGAACGCTAACTCCTTTCGACCAAGCTGTATCACGATATCACCCTCCACCAAGGTTTTCCGCCAGATCATCATCCGTCCTCTCCTCCGTCGAGCCATCCTTTCTCTTACTGTGCTCCTCCTTGCAGGCTGTAGCAAACGGTATAGTGACTTACCCTCATTTTTCCCGTTCGGTCTAGCAGACTATGAAAACCAATCGGTAGGACGATTTAAAACTTCTTACATCGCCGATCAAATAGATGAATTTTTCCGAGGTACCGACCCGGGCCCCGTGGGAATAACTACATTTGTCAATCTTGAGGATCTCCATACTACCTCCCCATTTGGTCGTTTGTGTGGAGAGCAGTTGATGAGCGAGTTAACCATGCGTGGGTACGATGTCATCGAGCTCCGTCACGGCGATGCCATCACTTTCCTCAACCCCGATGGTGAGTTTAGCCTATCTCGCGAGGCGGCAGCTGTTAGGCGTTCACAGCGACTCGGTGCTATTTTAGCTGGCACCTATTCAGCATCCCCCGAAAGGGTGTATGTAAATGTACGGCTTGTTGATCCCTCCTCATCTCGAGTCCTCTCAGCGGCATCAGTTGAGATGAGCCGTACAAAAGAGATCAGTAAACTGCTCCGAGGGGGTTCAATACCGCTTACCCTCGAGCGCGTTCCGGTGCGAAATCTATCCCAGATTGGGAATGCAACAGTGGCTCCTGGAAGCAATATCGGCCAGCCCATCGTCGTACCGCGCGATGGCGCTACTCATGGATCCGCAATACAATCACCGCTCTCTTCAGGAGCAACGATACGGTATTAGGATTGCTCGAATTTAACCGGACCTCTCATTTTTCTCTGCATGTGCGCTGATCAACCACCCTCGCCACCCCGCTCAACGGCAACCGGTTCACTCCTTCACGCGGTAAAAAATAGTATGCAGGTGCTGCACAGCTTATGCTCTCTGCACAGCCGCAATATCGAGGATCGAGCTGGCGCATCGGCACTCGCTCGCATGAGGGCAGCCGTGATGATCTTTTCAGATGCTTACGATCTCATGATCCCACCCTCCCCATCAGAACCTGGCGAGCTCTTACCGCTCACCTCCTTTCTCAACCGAGCACTGGTGCGAATTAAAACAGCCCACTTCGGGGGAATCACTCTCCCTAAGATGGATCTAGCAATGCCAGATGAACCGATACCGATGCAGCAGATTACTGCTTGGGCGCTTCTTTTGAACGAATTAGTAGGACAGCTTGCTCTCCTGAATGGCGATTGTCCCGACGCCGAGCTTACTGTATCGGGAATAAGTGATGGATCTGCTGTTATACTTACAGTCGGGATCGAGGCTTCTCCTCACAGCGAAGAGAGCACAAATGGGGACTCTATCGAATCTCACGAAGATCAGTTCACGATCTCACAAAATTTCGGTCCGGTTGGTCCAGCCCTTATCCGCCAGACCTCCGCAGTGGTTGATTTAATATCCCGCCGGCCGCCTCAACTCCGGGTCGAGCTTCCTATCCAAGCTTAAAGATGTCAGCGAAATTTCTCAGCCTCTAAACGTGGTTGCCTAACAAATTCGCTGCGCGCAACTAACCCGAACCGCGCAGGCTTCACATTTTTTCCTTTGTGGCGTAGCAACACATGAGCCCCCAACAAGGACTGAGCGCATCTGTTCGAGAATTGTGTCGATCCAAAGCTGCTTTTCTGCGCTGTTTATCACTTTGAATCGCTTGGCTTGCGGGCCGATTATCAGATAACCGTGGGGGGGCCGCACTCCGGACTCTTCCTCGATAAGGCGGCAATACACCAGAAGTTGCGCTACATCCTTATCGCGCGGCCGTTTGCCAAAAGCCTTCCTTTCGATCGGTACAAAATAACCGTTTTCCTCGACTACCGCGTCAGGCCGGCCCACCAGGCCAAGGCGCTCGGACATATATTCTCTGCCCGCAACGAAGCTACCTCCCTCGACCCCCCTAACTTTCATACCTCGCGTTAAACCCGTTCGCCTTCGCGCCCACTTCATAAATCCAAGCAGGGAATCAGCAAGAACCGCAAAACAGATAAACAGGATAAGAAGGACTGTCACCTGACTATCGACGCCGGCAGCCTCTCGAATGGTCTCAATAAATCGGCGACCTCCATGTTCGTACAACCAGCTCACCGACCGATCCCCCACTCAAGTATAACGCACGCAGCAACGCACAGCCCGAACAACACCCGGAGTCCAAATCTAACCGCCTCAAGCCGGTCTACTACTCCACCCCAATCGTCGTGCTCAACTTTTCCAAATTCCGACTTTTCAGACTTCTCCCCGATTTGTCCCATCATCCGCCTTAGATGCCACGCTTCCGGGCAAAAAACGAATTGCCCCACTTCACCGGCTGAAATTAACCCCCCAGCAGGCCGCCTATCCTTTACTATAGTCTCTTGTTCGCTAGAAATACGGTCCACGTTCACCTTTTTTCCGAGAGCTCCCATATCGGTCCTGTTAGATCGCTCCCTCTCGCTCTATCGCCGAACTCAATCTCGGGTCAGCCCGAAAGCTGCCGTAAAAACCGTTTCAGCGCAAGACGTGGTCGCGAAATCCACCGTAGCATACTCCCATGCTTCAGAGCCGACTCCGAGCTCCCCGAACTTTCAATACCAACGACACTCCGGCTCTGCACTATACGCAGGTCAGGTGCCCCCGCTAGCATCGCCGAGTTATGAAAAGAGCTCGGAACATGCGCCGTCTCGATTAGATACTGCGCATCCTGAGCCTGACCATGGGTAAGGCGCCAAAAAGCATATCGTCCGCACGCCGACACAAAAGAGCACCGCAGTGCAAAACCGTCCTCATCCGTCATCGAACTGACGGTAAGTAAAAAATCGTGCTCTAGCTCAAGTAAAAAACTCGCCTCAAAAATCTTCACCCAACTCCGACGCGCTCTGTGCGCACTCAGTTCGTCCGAATATCGACCCTCAAGCATGATGATGTCCGGGTCGAAAAAGACCTCCCCCCGGAACTCAACGCCCGCCATAAGAGCGACCACCGGCGCTTCAAGCTCTGACTTCTGCATGAAACCCGCCCTATTTGTACAACCACCAAAATAAACCCCAACAGTCCGCTGCACTCACGCCCGTCAACAAATCCCCAAAAAGCGTCCCAGCAGTCACCACCGTCGAAAGCCCTATTCCTCCTTGAATAGTTACCTCATCCCATCCCTGCGAGCCCCTAGCCCATTAAGTATTGATATAATAGAGGGCTCCACCCTCTTTTCTCTCTGAGCTACTCACAATCGATTCAACCATTGTATCGGTTACATCGTTTCTGAGCTTGAGGAGCACCTGAACCCAACAGCGACTTTTTTCAAAAACCATGCTCCGCCATCTCATTCTATTCTGCGCTCAGGCGGTTGACGGACCGGTCGATTTACCGTGTAATCATCAGTCATGTTCGGTGTTTTTTGGGCAGTTGCCCAGCATCAGGCCGGTAAGGTCTCGAAATCGCCGATTTAATAGCAGCGAGCGCCGAGGAGGTGTGGGAGGTTATTTGAGTTCCGGGTCTGTATAAATTACCAGCGAAGCGAACAAATCCCTCCACGCTCAGGTAGCATTGAAAGAGCTCAATTTTTTCAGCTCATTTCTGATTTGGAGTTTTATGGAAAAGAGATTTAACCGAAGAAGAGGACCTCGCGGTCACTCGGGTCAAGGATATCGGCAGGAAGGGGGTAGACCCGATCACAACCGAGGTAACCGCGGATTCCGACGACGGCCCGGATTTGATACGGGCAATCAGCGAGAACGAATCGCTGTAGAGAGCGGCAGCTTGGTCATGATAGACCAGTTCATGCTTGCAAATCCCGAATTTGTCGCTGCCTATGCCGAGATTGTTGATGAGCCATTAGCTAAAAAAGTTAGCCTTATCCAGCGATTCGGAGGATTGATTGTCGATGTTGCGCCCGGGACATACCGGATCGATCGCGATCCGTACCGCTACTCAATCGTGATACATCCCGAGCATATTCAGGGAGCTGAGGCCTCAATTGAGGATGGAGAAGCAGCCGGAACTTTATATATAAATACCCGTTGCCTCGCGATGATCGATCGTGAACTGCTCGATGACACCTCGTTGCTCGAGAAGTATCAACACCTCTGGTTCGGCGGTAAAGATAAGGCGTGTCGCGACCTTTTGCGTGACAACGGAGGCGCTGTTAGATACGGATTTTCTCGCTACTCCGACGATCTGTCGGTACGACTCGATCGGCGCGACAATCTCCTCGTCCTTGCACCTGAAAACCCGATTGAGCATCAGGCAAATTAGAGCAAAATCGGCCCCCAAATTGTACGTTTTAAGAGCTGAATCTCATGCCCCTCAATCGTTACAGCCGTCGCATAACCGAACCAAAATCGCAGGGAGCTTCACAGGCGATGCTTCATGCAACAGGGCTTCGCCCTGAGGATCTGTCGAAAGCCCAGGTCGGGATCTGTAGCGTCTGGTTTGAGGGGAATCCGTGCAATATGCACCTCCTAGATCTCGGCGCGGCCGTGAAAGAGGGAGTTCAGCAGGAGGGGCTCATCGGATTCCGCTTCAACACCATCGGAGTAAGCGACGGGATCTCGATGGGTACCGACGGGATGAGCTATTCGCTGCAATCCCGAGATCTTATCGCTGATTCGATCGAAACGGTTATGGGGGCTCAGTGGTATGACGGGCTCATCGCAATTCCGGGTTGCGACAAAAATATGCCCGGCTGTCTTATCGCGATGGGACGGCTAAATCGGCCTGCCCTAATGGTGTACGGGGGCACCATCCGCGCTGGCTGTTCTGCTCGCGGCAAAAAACTCGACGTGGTTTCGGCGTTTCAGAGCTTCGGAGAGTTTATCGGGGGACGAATCTCCGAAGAGGAGCGACAGGACATATTACGCAGCTCCTGCCCGGGACCAGGCGCGTGCGGAGGAATGTATACCGCCAACACAATGGCTAGCGCGATCGAAGCGATGGGGATGGCATTACCCTACTCTGCGTCGATTCCCGCAAATGACCCAGCAAAGCGCGCCGAGTGTATTCAGGCAGGCCACACGGTCAAGCTACTCCTTGAGCGTGACATAAAACCTCGCGATATCATGACGCGACAGGCGTTTGAGAACGCTATCACAGTTATCCTCGCATTAGGTGGATCAACCAACGCAGTCCTTCACCTTATCGCGATGGCTCGAGCAGTTAATGTTGAATTGGCACTCGGAGACTTTCAGCGATTGAGCAACTCGGTACCGTATCTTGCGGATCTTAAACCGAGCGGTTCCTACGTTATGGAAGATCTCCACGCGGTTGGTGGTGTTCCAGCCGTTATGAAACTACTTCTTTCAGAGGGTCTAATTCACCCCGATTGTCTAACAGTTACCGGGAAAACCATCGGTGAAAACCTTGCGGAACTTCCAGATCTCGCTGAGGGGCAACAGATAATCCGTCCCCTTTCAAATCCGCTCAAATCAACCGGCCACATCCGGATCCTCACCGGCAATCTCGCTCCGGAAGGCGCCGTAGCAAAGATAACGGGCAAAGAAGGAAACCACTTCTCTGGTCCTGCCCGCGTTTATGACTCTGAGGAAGAGATGCTCGGAAGCCTGGAGCAGGGTGGAATCTCTGCGGGAGATGTCGTGATTATACGGTATGAAGGCCCCAAAGGTGGACCCGGAATGCCAGAAATGCTCACCCCCACCTCGGCAATTATCGGCGCTGGACTTGGCGACTCTGTCGCTCTTCTGACTGATGGACGCTTTTCGGGCGGCTCCCACGGATTTATCGTGGGACACATCGCTCCCGAAGCGCAAGAGGGCGGCCCAATCGCGTTGGTGAAAAATGGCGACATAGTGACTATTGATGCCATCGGCAACACTATCACCGCTGAATTATCTGAGGACGAATTTGCCGACCGTCGCGCTAAGTGGCAAGCGCCTCCCCTCAAAGCATCGCGGGGAACGTTGTACAAATATATAAAGAATGTGAAGAGCGCGAGCGAAGGGTGTGTAACAGACGAATAGGGTAACCGAAAACGCTGAGCCTAATCGCCATGAATAAACGTTACGGCCTTATTAACGCATGTTTTGGCCTCGCCTCTCGTCGCAGAGGAGCCGTGCGTGGACCATCAGCTCTCAGCGATGCCGGGTTATTGTCGCGTACTCAGGAGCTCGGGTTCGATATCGTCGAAAGCGCATCTCTACCTGAGCCAGTAGCGGTTGAACCGATCGATCCGAAAAAAAAGCATCTTCCTGAAGTTATCGTCTACTCCGACCAACTCATCAACGCGATGCGAGCCCTCTATCGCGATGGACGGACACCAATCGTCATCGGAGGCGACCACTCAATATCGATTGCAACGGTTTCGGCAGCCGTTGAACACGCCCGGCAAAACGCTCTCGGAGATGTAGCTCTTTTGTGGGTCGACGCCCACCCCGATATAAACACTCCTGAAACTACCCCCTCTGGCAATATTCACGGCATGTCAGTGGCACATCTTCTCGGGAAAGGGGAACCAGCCCTCACCTCTCTGTGCGGATTTTCTCCTAAGCTCAAACCCGAGCAGATTATTTATCTCGGATTGCGGTCGATAGATCCTCCCGAGGTAGAGACAATCAAAGAGCTCGGCATTACCGCCTACACTATGCACGATATAGATCGGCACGGCATCGGGCCCATTTGTGAAAAGGTATTCGCCCGCCTTAGCTCATTTGGCGGGTTTGTGGTCTCATTCGATCTCGATGTCTGCGATCCTGTTGTCGCTCCGGGTGTAGGCACCCCCGTCCGAGGAGGCCTCACCTACCGCGAGTCTCATCTCATCATGGAGTTCGCTGCCCAAACCCCTAATCTCTTGTCGGTAGAGCTCGTTGAGTATAATCCCGATTCTGATCATCAGGGTACAACTGCAGAATTTGCGATCGGCCTTATCGAATCAGCTATGGGGAAGAGTATTCTTTAGGATATTCTTGCAATCCCGACCGCTTTATTAGCCTTAGTTCTCTATTAGCCTTCTTCTCTTCTACTCATCTTTTGACCGAACGGTTGGTCGCGAGAATCCACCTTTCTCATCTTGAGCTCGCAAGCTCATCTCTACCAGCCGTTCAGTAACCGCCCCAGAGAAATCTGATTGCGTCTCACGAATGACAATTTTATTCTCCAGAATCTCCACGACTTCGCCATTATCGAGCCCGATTTTCGTTCCCCGTTTTACGGGATATCCCATACCCTCTTGCGTTTCAACCATCGCCGAGGGTTCACCACCGCCTCGCAGAATCGCTGAGAGCTTAAGCTGTCCGAGGGTAAATCGTTGAAGAGGTGGGACTGTAGTATCAACCGACACCTTCACCGAAAAATCGATCGGTGTGAATGGATCTCGACGTCCTGTTGCATCGTACCGATATTCACCATCCGTGCCAGATTCATTGAGGGATGCGAGCAGCGCATCTTTTTGAGCTTCAGAAAACTCCAACTTATCTGCGTCTCCGGTCTTACCGCTATCTTTTACTACCTCTCCAACTGAAAATCGCTGGCCATTGATTAAATACGAAAACGGTTTACCGCTTTGCGGGTCAACAGGAATCTTATCAAACCATTCGGGTATCAGCTCCTCCAATCGAGTCGGCAATCTTCCCTGCTTTTTCCGAAACTGTTCAACGGACATCACCACTCGACGCTGCAAACGCTTACGAGGGTCTTTAATCCCAGCCACCGCCGTATCAATCATAGAAGCAGGTTCATCAACCTCAGATTCCTCTCCCGCAAGATACCAAAAACCAAGCTGAACAACTCCCACAAGCCCAATCAGCAGCCCCGCAACCTTCTTTCCTGAGCGTTTCCCCTTCTTCGCCATAATCTTCTAAAATCGCAAACTCTTTCTACTTAAAAGACTCTATCTCTGCCCAAGAAACACCCTCAACAAACCAATCAACAAAATTAGTTCCTCTCGATGCGGACAAGAATAGAAGTGAGATGCGTTAAAGATCTCCGAAGGTTCAGAACTAACTAACGCTATTATATTTGGCAACAATTCTTAGATTGCTCTTATGAGCTTCTGCGTAGAAAGGATCAAGCTCACCGCTTAGTTTACAATCCCCCTGAAAAACAGCCTCCAGATATTCCCGCGTCTGGCTTAATAATCTTCTTCCGCCGATATCACCGTGACTCGGGATCACCGTCGAAATAGAGGAATCTGACTCATAGCGCCTTAATACTTCGATCCACTCAGGGACCGCTGCACAATTTTCATCAATCAGTGGAAGAGGTGTTTCAACGCAATCAGCTGCAAGAAGAATGCCTCGTTCGGGAATCAAAGCGATGATGCTGTCGCTAGTATGTCCAGGGCAGTGAATCAACTCTAAGGTAATACCGCCAAGGTCTATAGCCACTGTTTCTTCAAAGAGCTTCGTCGGTGGACAGAGGCGAATTGTATGAAGATGTGGAAATGATGATTGATAAGATTTCAGAGTAGATGCTACATCTAGTGGATCCGCAAATCGGTCCCCACACATCTTATGGCCTATAATCGGTATATCGCCGAGAAGACAGCTCCCCCAGACATGATCCCAATCGGCATGGCTATAAACAAGCGACAGTTCCCGCGCCCCAATCATTGGAAGGAGTTGGGCAGTTGCGGTTGGGTCGACGAGCGAATCAAAAATTACCGCGCGCCTCTGCCCAAGAATGAGAACTCCTCGAACATCGGTATCCGAAAATTTTTGCTCAAAAACAAAAATATCGGTGTCTAAGCTTAAGATTTGCAAATGGTCTCAACAAGAAAAGATGTTGGTGCCTCTAACCCCCTCTTTCAAAACCTCTTCGTTGTGCTGATCTATCTCACCCCTCTCCTCTAATAAGAAGCGAGTGGTGCCCAAGAGAGGACTCGAACCTCCATGGACTTGCATCCGCCAGCCCCTCAAGCTGGTGTGTCTACCAATTCCACCACCTGGGCACAATCACAACGAAGAATCTTTTACCCGAAAATTAAGCTGGGATCAAGAGCGCTGACCACTAATCGACTGACTTCTCACTTAGTGCCCATTATCGCGCACTCTTCAAACGCTCCGGCACTGCATCATTCGCGAGCAGATCTTCAACCTCTTCACGACGAACTATCACTTCGCTGAGGTTCTCCGCAACGAGCACCATCGCAGGTCTTGGTGTCCGGTTATAATTCGAGGACTGGCTGTAATTGTAAGCTCCTGTTGTCGCTATCACGATAATATCGCCTGACGAGATCGGGGGAAGCATCACATCTTTAACCAAAATATCACCCGATTCGCAGTGGCGACCCGCAATCGTCATTAGCTCTCTTTTAACTTCAAGAACAGCGGTCGCATGATAAACGGAGTGTCGCGATTTATAAGTTACTGGCCGTGGATTATCGGACATACCGCCATCTACCGCGACGTAGCGACGAACATCGGGAATATCTTTGATACTTCCCACTGTATAAGCCGTCATCATCGCGGGGGCCGCTATGGCACGGCCGGGCTCAAGCAGCAGCTCGGGAAGCTCAACCCCCGCCGATTGACACGCCGCAACAACCTCTGCAGAAACGACCCGAGCATATTCAGCCACCGTGGGGGGATGATCCTCTGAAACATAAGAGACTCCAAGTCCGCCACCAATATTTAGTTGGCGAACACTCGGCGAAGCTGCGCGCGCCCGCGCGTACCACCCAACCATCACCCTCGCCCCCTCGCGAAATGGTGCCAGAGTGAGAAGTTGTGACCCAAGGTGCGCGTGGATTCCCACAAACTCAACGGATTTATCTTGCGCCAGCTCTGAAAAAAGTCGCTCTGCATCGGAGAGACAGAAGCCAAATTTACTATCGAGCTGTCCAGTTCGAACCTCATCGTAAGTATGGCTCTCTACCTCCGGTGAGAGGCGGGGCATAACCCGAGCAACAATACCCGGAAATTCAGCAACTATCTCACGAATCACCGAAAGCTCGTACCAATTATCAAGAATGATAGTACAACCCGCACGAATCGCTCGAGTAAGTTCACTCCGCGACTTATTATTTCCGTGCAGATAAATATCCTCTCCCGGAGCGCCCGAGTTTAGCGCTGTAACTAACTCGCCCTCTGAGACGACATCAAGTCCAAGCCCTTCCTCTCTAACGATCGCGCAGACTGCGCGTGTACAAAGCGATTTAGTCGCAAAAAGTACTCTAGATGGCGCTGGATATTCACTCTGCATCGCATCAACGAAGCTCTGACACCCCCATCGAAGATGCATTTCATCAAGAAGATACAGAGGTGATCCATACTGCTCTACTAAACTTCTCACTGAGAAATCTCCGAGCCACAGCTCTCCATCGACAACCCGCGCTGAGGAGGGAAGTATCGTTTGATTAGGCGAAGAAATAGACGCAGTAAAGAGCTGCTTATCAAGATTGCTAGATTCTTGTTTCACTAAAACATCTCCAAAGAGGTTTTATAAGGACAAAGTGGACTATTTAGGAAAACAACCCAATCAAAAAAACTAAAAGCTGAATGGCCGCTATTTTCAAAATCAACGCCACAGGATAAGCGGTTGCGTAACTTACCATCGGAACGGTCGAGTCGATCGTGTTGGTCATCACTCCTAACGCCGGAGTTGAGGTCATTGCGCCACACAACCCGCCGAGCGTTTCAAGCGGAGGAACACGAAGCCAGATCCGCGCTAATGTGTATCCGATCATAAGCGGAATCACCGAGGTTAGAACCGCAATCAAGAATAACGACACCCCATATTGTTGAACTATCGAGACAAACGATCCACCCGCGTCAACTCCAGCCTCTGCAAGAAAAAGAAGCAAACCTAATTCCCGCATCACCTGCTGCGCCGCAAGGGGCACCCGTCCCGCGAGCTTCCCAATTCGACCACAGTGGCCGAGGATGAGTGCCACAAGCAAAGTACCTCCAGCAAGCCCAAGATGAATCGGCTTTGTACCCGGCAAACTGAGTGGAATTAACCCAACAAATATACCTAATAATACTCCAGCGGCCAAAGAAAAAAGGTCGGTTTCCTGCAGAGCTTTCTCGCGATGACCGACGAAGCGGGAAAAAGCAGCGAGCGCTTCACCACTCCCAACGACCGTTACCTGATCAGCATACTCAAGCCGTGTCGCACTAAATGGAACAAACTCCCCTGCAATTCGGCGAATTCTGGTAACGAGAACTCCGTGAACCCGAAAGAGATCGAGCTCTGCAAGCGTTTTTCCGACGACCATAGCCGAGGTGACAACGAAACTCTCTCGGGTGCTCACCAACTCGTCATCGTGCCACCCTTGAGCATCGAACGATTCGCCGAAATACTCGATAACCGTCTCAGCGTGTCGAGCATCGCCAACAACGAGGAGAACCTGACCCTCAGAAAAATGACAATCTCGGGTAATCGGAACCAGTTTTCCATCCACCATCTGACGGGTAACCTTAAAGCCCCATCCAGAAAGTACCTCCGCCTGCGGACTGACGATCGCCTTTCCGAAAAGAACCGGATTTGTAACCCGAACCCCCAATCGCACAATCCGATACGCACTAGGATCTCGTCGGGCTGAGCGCTCATCAGCTCCAAGCGAGAGCCGCAGAATTCGAGGAAGCAATTGAACGAACAACACGATACCGAGCACACCCGCCGGATATGCGATTCCGTAACCGACCGAAACAAGAGATTTTTCTCCAACTATAGAATCAAGCGCTGCAGCCAACGCCGGAGTACTGGTCAACGATCCAGCAAAGATACCCGCCGCCAATTCAATCGGTAATCCAGTGATGATTGATGCTGTGGCTACGGTTATCACAGCACCGAAAACAACCACTGCGGTGAGCTTTGCTAGCTGAGCGCCCGATCGCGCAAAAGAGCCGAAAAACGAGGGCCCTGCTCCGATACCGACGCTGTAAATAAAGAGCACCAGCCCCAATGCTCCAACCCCTTTGGGCACCGAATAGTGTAGATGGCCGAGCAAAAGTGCGGAAAAAATAACTCCTGAGGAACCAAGAGAGAGATTTGCTATTGAAATTCTTCCGATCAACAGTCCCAAAGAGACAACGGAAAATAGTGCAAAAAGCTGATTTGATAGTAAGAGATCTATTGGTGAGGGTTCAGAGTGGAGGGGAGTCAACGCCTCGGGGGGAAGTTGAGCGGTGGCAAAAGCAGGGGAAAGTCGAAGAGTAAAAAAGAGTGCGCCGAGGATAAGACTCAGCACGGTAATGCACTCGGCTGAAATACTTTGTGACTGTTTTCGGCCCACGACTACTACTCCTCGCCATCCTCGCTTCCCCAAAAAGCACCTCTCGGCCCTCGAGAGAAAATGGCCTTTTTCGAGGCTAGTATAGCCCCATTTGCTGTTTGTGCCAAAAAGGAAATGTGAAAAATCGCTATTTTCTTGATTTTTTCCCCTCATTCGGTAAAAACGGTTAAACCAAACTTGCACTCTTTTTCCGAGGAGCCCTAATCATGCCATTTCAACTTATGGTCCACGGCGGCGCGGGTCTAGTGCTGCACAAGCAGGACTACCACGAAAGTATCGCCTCGGTGCTTGCTTCCGGTCGAACTCGCTTGATGGCGGGAGAATCCGCGCTCTCAGTAGTCGAGCACTGTGTGCGGCTACTTGAGGATGACCCGCTCTTTAACGCTGGTCGAGGATCGGTCCTTAACTGTCACGGCGCAGTAGAGATGGATGCAGCGCTTATGAACGGAAGTGACCTCACTGCGGGTGCGGTCGCCGGTGTATCGGGGGTGCGAAATCCGATATCGCTCGCTCGCCTCGTCATGCAGCGCTCGGAGCATGTTATGCTAATTGGGGAAGGCGCCGTTGAATTCGCTCGGCTTGAGGGAGCTCAGTTTGAGGATGAAGAGTTCTTTATCACTGAGAGGCGGCGTGAGCAGTGGCAACGAGCTCACGGAGCTGCGATAACGACCCTCGATCACGACGATCCCACCCCAAGCGTCGAGAAAAAATTTGGAACGGTCGGCGCGGTTGCCTGCGATCTCGACGGGAATGTAGCAGCGGCTACATCAACTGGGGGAATTACCAACAAAAAGTTCGGACGGGTCGGCGACTCGCCGATAATCGGTGCGGGGGTCTTTGCCGACAACCAAACGTGCGCAGTCTCAACGACAGGTCACGGCGAAGGCTTCATACGAACCGTCTTTGCGCGTCGGGTTGCCGAGTATATGGAGTATCGCAACTTTTCAGTAGCCGAGGCCACAGCAGAAGCAATTAAGTATCTTAGCGAACGAATCGGTGGAGTCGGTGGAGTGATTGCGGTCGATAGCAAGGGCAACTGGGGAAGAAGCTTTTCTGCCGAGGCGATGATCCACGGCCGAGCGGATGATTCAGGCGTATGGGTGTTAACATGAGGTAACAGGGTTGTATTTCGCTGATTGAAAATTAGGTTAGTTTTATTATTTTAACCGATAAGTCTATTGATTTTCGCTCTCAAAGTGACCTAGCTTGAGTCTGTTTCAAACATTTCGGTAGTAACAAGCAAAATCGGCGTAATGTCTAAAGTCACTCTGGAGAGCCCGTGTCCCTAGACCCTAACCATTTTCAGCAAAGCTACGATTTACAACAGCTTCAGTTTCCCCGCCCTCTCGACCTACCAGACTCTGTCCTGCCCCCTTCAATAGTTCCGGGTGATTTGCCAGTTCGACGATGCCAGAGTCAGTTTGAGGCGCTTCTTGCTTCTCACAACATTATCATCATGACCTCTGAAACCGGGTCAGGTAAAACAACCCAGGTTCCCCAGATTCTCCTCGAAAATGGGCGTTCAGTCGTCGTAACCCAACCAAGACGGGTGACGACAGAGGCCGGTGCCCGACGAGTTGCCGAGGAAATAGATGTAGAACTTGGTGGTGCCGTCGGATTCGCCCACGGCCTTGAGAAGTGCTATTCCCAAGACACCAAAATTCTTTTTGTGACGGATGGCTACAAGCTTATCCAAGAGCTCAACAACGGCTCGGCAAAAAGGCAATTCGACGCGATTGTGCTCGATGAAATCCACGAGATGAACTCGAACATGCTTCTCCTGCTCGCTCTCGCGCGTGAACACGTTCAGAATCATAGTCACGAAGAGTCTCCTCCGAAGCTCATCATCATGTCTGCAACGATGAATGCGCAGGCCCTCTCCGAATATATGGGTGGTGCGCCAATACTCTCGGTGCCGGGAAGGACCTTTGAGGTAAAGGAGGAAGAGCCGAAAGATTCGATGGAGTTAGATATCGCCGAGCGAGTCGAAAATGGTGAAGATATCCTCGTCTTTCTTCCGGGTAAGAGAGAGATTGAGGGGATGCGTAAAAATTTGGAGCGACTCGGAGTTGGTGCCGACATTATCCCCTTCCACAGCGAATTGCCGAGTCATGAGTTAGCAAAAGCCCTCATCAAGGGTGAGCGTCCCCGCGTCATTTTATCCACGGACATCGGTCAGACTGGTCTTACCCTTTCAGTCGATACGGTGATCGATAGCGGTCTGATGCGAAGGATATCACTGGTGGACAATGCCGAGGCTCTCGATGTAGAACCCATATCCCAGTTCGATGTATCCCAGCGAAGAGGCCGTGCCGGTCGCGACAAAGATGGGAGGTATGTATATTACGGTAATACACCCATCCATGAGCTCCGAGCTGAACCAATTCCCGATCTGTTGCGAACCTCTATCGAGCCCCTTACATTGCGAACGCTTAATGCGGGCCGACCTATTGAAAGTATCGATCTCCTCTTTAAACCTTCGCCCGAGCAGATTCATCACAGCTACGAGACGCTCGAAGATCTGGGATTAATCCATCGACATGGAAAGTCCTTCACGGTGACACAGCTCGGAAAAGAGGTCGTCAAGCTGCCCGTTGATGTCCGAGCGGGGATAATGATCTCCGAGGCACTGAAACGAGAAAAAGAGTTTCCAGGAATTACCCGTGATATCGTGGATATCGTCGCACTTTTCGAGACTAGCTCACTTACGGACTCTCGCAAGGAGCGGGAATGGAAGAAATTAATAGGGTCGGAGAATCAATCTGATCTTCTGGCTCAGCTCGCGATATTGCACGCCGCTGAGGGATGCAGTTCAAAATGGTTGCAGGCGCACGGAATAAAAGAAGCTCAGCTGGAGCGAGCTCGAACCGTTCGCCAGCTGGTGAGAGATCGCGTCGATCTTCCTGATGAAACTTTGGCACCGGACCGAATACCGCCCCATCTCTGGAGCCGTGACTATCGGCGACAGGTTCTTGAGTGCGTGTGGAGAGGCATGATCGATTCTGCTTTCAAGCGGGTCCGAGCAGGATGGACAAATGGGGATGGAGTGCGTCGGTTACCGAAGGATTCTCTCATCAACAGCTCCGTTGAACTTGTCGTTGGGGTACCCTTCAGTATTGGTTCAGGGAGCACGCCTGAGGAATCTAAGTTGAAGCCGTTTCTGTTTTTTGCGACAGAGATCGATTCCGCCTGGTATAATCCGTATGCTCGACACCTTCACCATGGGAGCGAGTTAGGAAGGGGTATTAGGAAAGCCGCCGTAAAGGAGAGACTGAATATTAATCACGATCCCCACCGCTCAACGAAACTGGGCAAAAACGGGAGACGCGGGGGAACGCACACCGATGGACGACGAGCTCGCTAAATATCCAGCGTTTCGTTTCGGGGGTCGCTAATCTGGCCCCCACTTCATAGCGCCAAAAAGCTTTAACCCAAAAAGCTCTCCAAAGAGTGCTCTGGATTTTGCTCTGCAACAAATCGCAACTCCCATTCACTCGAACAGAGCAACACGACTCTTCCTGCTTTATCGAGGGCAAGGTACGATCCTTGAGTCTTTCGCAAAGTTTTCGGATCACCGTTAAGATACGAGCTCAACCGATACGGTAAAAAATCTATCGAGACAGAGACCCCGTACTCCTCACGTAACCGATACTCGAGCACCTCAAACTGGAGCTTTCCGACAGCTGCGACAAACGGCGAATCGCTAGGATGTTGCCACGACCGCATAATCTGAATCGCACCTTCGTTACTGAGTTGGTCGAGTCCCTTCTCAAACGCTTTAAGCCGCAAAACATCTTTGGGCCGGACCTGAGCCATAACCTCGGGCGGAAATTGCGGCATCGGGAGAAAATTAAACCCACCAGATTCAGAGATCGTATCACCGATCCCATAAAGCCCTGGATTGATCACCCCAACGATATCTCCCGGGAATGCATCTTCAACCGTATCGCGATCCTGCGCGACCATCGAGTACGAGCGCGAGAGCCGCACCTCTTTGCTGCTTCGATGATGTTTGACCACCATATCTCGCTCAAAACGCCCCGAACAGACCCGCAAAAAAGCCATGCTATCGCGGTGTTTCGGATTCATGTTCGCCTGAATCTTGAAGACGTATCCGGAAAATGGAGTCTCTACCGGATCAATCACCCTAGATTCACCCTGAAGATCTTTCGCCTGATACGAGCGAGGAGAGGGAGCTAAATCAAGAAACGCGTCAAAGAATGGCTCAATCCCAAAGTTTGTAAGAGCTGAACCAAAAAATACGGGGGTCAACTCACCGGCAAGAAATTTTTCTCGCTCGAAGCTGTTGCCCGCTATATCGAGAAGTTCAAGCTCCTCGTTAAGCTGCGCAAGGACCGATTTATCAACGAAAGAAGCTAGTTGATCGATCGGAACTTCCCGAACCCCCGCTTTAAGGGTCCCACCCTTTTCAGAACGTTCAAAAAGGAGCGCAACCCCCCGCTGCCGATCGACAACTCCTGAAAACTCCCGGCCATATCCAATCGGCCAGTTTAGAGGCGATGACTGAATACCGAGCACCGATTCAACCTCGTGCAAAAGGTCGAGCATCTCGCGCGCAGGAAGGTCGAGTTTGTTGATGAAGGTTAGTATCGGAATCGCTCGCATCCGACAAACCGTAAAGAGCTTTTTCGTCTGCTCCTCAACCCCTTTTGCGGCGTCTATCACCATAATTGCGCTATCAGCCGCAGTGAGCGTTCGATAGGTGTCCTCACTAAAATCTTGGTGGCCGGGAGTATCGAGCACATTGATAATTTTCCCTTTGTACGGGAACTGCATCGCCGATGCAGTAATCGAGATACCTCGCTCTTGCTCCATCCCCATCCAATCGGAGCTTGTGGCCTTGCTCCCCTTCCTGCCCCGAACCATCCCCGCCGTTCGCACCATGCCTGAATATAGAAGCAACTTCTCTGTCAATGTGGTCTTTCCTGCATCGGGGTGGCTGATAATCGCAAAGGTGCGACGCAAACCGACCTCATGAGCAACTCTGTGCCCATCACCTCCTGCTAAACCTTCACTACTCATACTTCACTACCTCTTTACAGAACGAAACTACGCCTACCTCTACACCGCTATACCACTACCCACACTTAGGCAGAACCTTGCACACCTACCCTTGACCATCAAGCGATTTTAATCGGCGAGAAGAGCACTCAGTTACTCCACGAACGGCCTCAACCTCAATTTCAACGAGAAGACGAGGATCGACAAGCCGAACAACCTGTACTATCGAGCTCGCAGGACGAATCGCCTCGAATACCTCGTGATGAGCCCGCGCATATTCACCAAAATCAGAGATATTTGTCACCATCAAACGGGTGCGAACAACATCGCTCAGCCGAAACCCAGCCTCATTAATGATTCGCTTAATCTGATCAAGAGCAAAGCGGGTTTGTCCATAAGCACTGGTACCACCCACAATGTCGCCAGAAGCAACCTGCGCAGTCGTTCCTGATATATAGAGAACATCACCCACCTGAACGGCGCGGGAAAACCCACGAAGCGGCTCCCACGGGGAACCGGAAGCATACTGAATTCGCTCTGTCATGGGGCTCTATTCCTCTAGTTAAAGAACTATTGAGTCGGTACTCGTCTGAATCGGCACTCTTCAGTGATGATTACGGGACAATAAGGAGCTTCTAATTTTTGAGGTGAGTCTAATTTACGTCCTCCAAATCAATAAGCCCATCTTTAGCTCACCCTTCTTCAGCAATCCGAATCGCTTCTGCTTCTTGATCCTCTGAGAGCTGAAACCGATACCTCAACTGCGTTGCAAGCTTCTTCTCGGCCCGCTCAATCTGACCGTCTGCAAGTACAATCCGCCAACAAGCCGCCAGTAAAAGAACTTTTTGTCGTTCGCAGTAAGTTCGATTCAAGAGAGCATACACCGCATTAATCGGCAGATTCGCCCGAACTTCTTCCGCTGCTTTCGTTAAAAACGCTATCATCTGATTCTCATCGACTAAAAAATGAGAACGGACGATATCGGAGATAGCTTTTGCTTCAAGGTGTGCAACATCGCTATCGGAACACGTTATCTCTCGCAAAACCCGAACGACGGCAATACACACCTCCGGGTTGACAGCTACCCCATCTCTGTCGACCGCAAGATTATCGGGCTCTTTTCGAAAACCGAACCAAGCTTTAATTATATCAAACATGTCGTGCAGTCATCAAATCATCATCTGGCATAATTACTCAGGAGAGTAAGCCTCCGGACAGGGTCTCCAATATAGCCTCGGGACGCAAGAGGGTTCATCGGTCAATTCGTTGGTAAAACATTTCAGCTAACAATTTGACCAATTGTTCTCAATTGATGAATCACAGAGAATTATTAGACCATCTTTTAATTCAATATCATTAACAGCATAAAAGCTTCTACCCCTTCGGATAAACCACTCCATGACTTCATCCTCAGCAAACCATACCCCTGCAATCACCGTTCTTCTTGTCGAGGATGAGGCGCTTATTGCAGAGGAAATCCGCCATTCTCTCGAGCGGGCTGGGCTGATCGTGAGCGGTACTCCATCATCAGCAAAGGAGGCAATTGAGAGTTGCATCAAGTGTCGACCAGATATCGCAATTGTCGATATAAGATTGAAGGGAAATATCGATGGTATAGATACTGCGAGCACCCTTCGGACTCAGTTTAATATCCCCATAATCTTCCTCACCGCTCATGCAAATGAGTCCGATCTTGAACGGGCAAAAAAGGTCGAGCCAGTTGGTTTCGTAATGAAGCCGGTTGTTATTCCTGAACTCGTTGCAGGTCTAAAATTAGGACTTGTAAAGCACGAGGCGGAGCGAAAACTTCGTGCGAGTGAGCAGCGGCTTGCAACAACACTCAGATGTTTTTCAGATGCAGTTATCGTTGTTGATCGGGATTCAAAGGTTACTTTTTTAAATGAATCATCTTTTCGACTTTTGCAAATATCGAGAGAAAACGGAATAGGTTGCCCACTATCGTCTATTCTAGCCCTAATCCATCCTCACGAGCGACATTCCCTACTGCCCGATATTTTGGCGACATCTCACCTAATCGAGAGTAAAAATCAGGGCACTCAATTACCACAGAAAGGAATTCTGCTCCGAGGCAAAGATGAGGTGCCTCTCGAGATTCAGAGCGTTCCGCTTGAGGACGGATCGGGCACCACCATCGGTAGCATTTTGGTGATGCGCGATATCTCCGAGCAACTTCGTGTCGACGCAATTCGATTACAGCTCGAAGACAGATTGTTCCAGGTACAAAAAATGGAATCTTTGGGACAGCTCGCAGGAGGTATTGCTCACGACTTCAATAACCTACTCACTGCGATAATGGGAAACATCTCTCTCTTGCAGCAGATCGGGCTACCTAACCAACAAAAACTACTTACCGCAACTGAGCAGGCGTGCTTTCGCGCCGCCGAGCTCGTGCGTCAACTGCTTTCATTTGGACGGGACGAGCCCGAATCAAAAAAACCCATTCATTTAGCCCCCATCTTGACCGAGGTTATCGAAGTACTTCGCGCCGCATCAGCCCAGCATATCGTGATCGATTTACAGATTTCTTCCAATCTGCCAGCTGTCCTTGGAAACTCCTCTAAGCTTTATCAGCTGATCATGAATCTTTGCATGAATGCTCGCGATGCAGTCCTCGAAAAGCGATTACAATCCCCCGCCAATAATCAAGATCCAGTTCGACCAGAGCTAATTATCTCTCTATCCCGACGAACAACGCCGCACCATCTTCGCGCAACACTAGGTGAAGAGGCTAACGATGTTGTTGAGCTTTGCGTAAAAGACTCCGGAATTGGTATGACGGAGGAAACCAAACGGAGAATTTTCGAACCTTTCTTTACAACAAAAGCTGTCGGAAAAGGAACCGGTCTCGGGCTAGCAACTGTTTACGGAGTTGTCCGCAATCTTGGGGGCGCCATAGAGGTAGAGACCGAGCTTCATTGTGGCACTACCTTTCGCGTTCTCTTACCCGCCCACTACACCGAATCTTCTCGCTCCTTTCCGGTTTCTCCGATAAGCGACACATTTCGGGGTTCGGGAACAATTATTATTGCCGATGAGGATCCACTGGTCCGCGATATTATCGGTGCAATGTTTGATGAGCTCGGCTACAGTCCAATTGGTGCGACATCAGAGTCCGAGCTACTTTCACTACTTTCAAAAAGCGATACTGCCGTTCGCGCAATTCTCTGCAATTCCGATATAGGCCCGTTCGGCTCGGCAGATCTAATTACATCGATACATCAACATTCACCAATTACCCCGATTTTGCTGATTACGAGCCACGGTACAACGAGCAGTGACCTTCCTAAAGCTGCCCGAGTTTCAATTTTGCAAAAGCCTTACAAACTCCACGATCTTGCGCGAGAAGTTGCAACGATAGTAGCTGAAAAAAATTGATTGGATGTGTGAACGAGACTATACACCCGCGACATCGTAACTAAATGATATTTTCTTCTCTATATCGCTATGTAGTGAGTGATATACCGGACAATTAAGAGCGGCCCCCTCCAACAGCTGACGTTGATCAGAAAGAAGGTGAGCAGGAAGGTGGAAATCGGCCGCTATTACCGCTATCCGTCGTGGTGAATCAGCCGACATCGTTTTTTCAAATGAATACCAGCTCCCTGTCAAATCAAGTCCGTTTCTATCTGCGACGATACCCATCACAGTCATCATGCAGGTGACCAGAGAAGTAGTGCATAGATCAGTCGGCGAAAATGTTGATCCATCTCCATTGTTATCTTTCGGTGCAGCCGTCATCAATCTACTCGTTGAGTCAATGTGCTCAACTTCGCAACGCTTAGCTCCCCGATACCATCCACGAAAAGTCACCATTAGCTCTCTCCTTGTTTATCTTACAGAGTAAATATCACAGAGTGGATTGGATAAAAAAAACTTATTCAACTCGCGTATCAAATAGTGCTCGATCCTCACTCGTCTCACCCCGAATAAGGCCACGCCGATATTGTGCATACGCCGACTGGACGAAAAGATAATAATCGAGCGAAGCTTCCTTTGCCGACTTTACATTCGAAAGCATCTGCGACCTTCTATTAATCGTCCGTCCAACTCCCACTCCAGTTGATATCGCCGTTTGGGTATTGCTCGCTATCTGAGTAAACTGCACTGCCGCGAAAGGGTCGAGCGCAAAATTAAAAATCTCTCCAATAGCATCTCGCGCGTTCGATGGACCTAACACCGGAAGGACGATGTACGGCCCCTCGGATATACCTAATCGACCAAACGCAACCCCCGCATCGGTTGCTTGGCGCTCAAACCCAAAGTCCTCTGCAACATCAAAAAGCCCAAGGCAACCTATCGTGGCATTTATTCCAAAGCGAGCTGAGTCCTCCCAAGCTCTATCAAAATCGGCCGATACAAGATCACTAAACAGATATATCGGATAGCGAAGAGTATCAAAAAAATTACCTACACTCTCCTGAGCTCGGTCAGGTACTACGTAATCGTATCCACGAGCGATCGGCTCTAAAAAGTAAACATCTAAAGTATCGTTAAACCAAAACACACCACGATTCACCGATTCGATCGGGTCATCAACCTCGAGAGTTGGAACCTCGTCATCAGCCAACTCGTCCATACCAACGTCGGCGGACTCCTCAGCATTGGCACCAGGAATGGCAATTAAGAGGATGGAGCAGAGCAAAGCCCTCCCAATCAGATTTCTATATACGCGCTGCTTCATAATTAATCCTCCGTTTTTTCTAACCTTACGATTAGCCTATCTCAATCGATAACCACCTTCAATCGAACTCTTTTGTAACAACTTTGTCTCTCAAGCTCGCATTTAAGATACTGTTTGTTAAATTTTTTCCTAAAACGCTTGACTCTTATAAAAATGCATCTGGAAAGCAGATAAAATGTAAATAGTGAGTTGAGAGGCTATAATCCATTGTGTTTATTGCATTTATTTAGAGATCGTCCAGCTTATTAGCACTAGAACTTTTTCTCACTTAAAGGAACCTAGCAATTTTTACTTTAGTTAGGTTAAAACAATTCTAGGCGTAATAAGATTAATTATAGTGCGATGCTACATAAGGCGAGTAAAATTTCCTCTATCAAACTATCACTTAACGATTGATTTGATGCACCACTGGAAAGCTGTGAACTGGTGGTTATTATGACAATAGAGTTGTAATCGATATTTATACGGCTTTACCGTTATTACTTTTTGTAACAAAGCCTTTCCTCTCGTGGAATATTTATGACTCAGGTCAGCAACCTCTCTTATTCTTCTTTTCTTTCAACTCCACCACCAGCAGTTGCTTGGAATCAGGAGCTTGATCGACTCTCCTATTCGTGGAGAAATTCCGGCAAATTCGCCAATAGTCAACCAGCAGATGCAGAGGCATCGAGCTATTTAAATGAATCTCTCCGAGAGACAATTCATGCCTTTTCTCGATTGCTCGCTAAAAGCGATTCTCCCGAACTAGGCTACGCTACAATCTATGCACGTATTCTAGCGACGTTACCCGAAGATTCGTTTGCCCGACAAACTCTAAACGATTCTCTCACCATCTCTGTTGCCATGTTGTTTTTACAAAAAGATGCGGAGAATATTTTGTTTAATTTCAATGAATGGGCCGCTGATTCTCTTGTTCGACCAATAGTGGAAGCAGGAGATGTAATCATGCGAGCGATATCCGCATCACCTCATCTCACTCGCGATCAATTTACTACTCATGTAATTGAACCAGCTCTCCAACTATCCTCACAGGCCGAGCAATACTCTAAAAACGTCATCAAGACAGCACAAAATGAGGCTCGCGCATTTGCCAATCTGTCGGCACGCATCGTTCAGCGAACGACCTCATTTGTTGTCTCTGATGTTCCCCATCAGGTAGCGACGATGATTTCCGATGCAATTGATGGTGCCCGTCACAAGCTAGGACGGCAGATCATGGATTTAGCCGAGGAACATAAAAGCTTTATCAACGATTCAGCTCGGATGATTACTGATATAGTTTTTGCACCGGAAGAATCAATGTGGGGTGCAAAAGAAGCGGTGGGCGAATAGTCTAACTTTAGAGAACTTATCGGCAGTTGTTTATTCGCCAGTCGTTGATTCGGCAGTTGTTGATTTGGTAACGGTTCCCGCGAATCTCGTTAGTTGCTCAGAACATTTGACTCGCCCAGAAATCGAAAAGGCTCGCTATGAGCGAGAAAAGCGAATCGAATGGACCCAAGCGGGATCGAACCGCTGACCTCCACACTGCCAGTGTGGCGCTCTCCCAGCTGAGCTATGGGCCCTCACAACGCTCCCTACTCTAAGCTAGGACCGAGCCATTGTACAGGCCCCCAATAGCGTTTTTCCTACGTCATTCCCACAACCCCGCCCCGCGACTGTCGCCCCCTGCAGGACTGTTTACAATATCCCCTCAAGCAAGTACCATCGCTGCAATCGGGCCGTGGCGCAGACTGGTAGCGCGTTCCCTTGGGGTGGGAGAGGTCGGAGGTTCAAATCCTCTCGGCCCGATGTTACTTTCAAGACACCGCGTTTACTTCAAAGACACCTCGTTTACTTCAAAGACACCTCGTTTACCTTCAATACACTGCGGTTTTAAGAGCCCCAAGCTAAAGAGATGGAGTGGCAGAGTCCTCCTCCAAAGCAGCCCTCACGCCACTCTCCAACATACAAAGCGGCCTGACGCTTGCACCGATCCTTTCCTTTCTTCGATTCTGATCAGATAAGTTGCATTGAGGCTCAAGTTGGCTAAAAACCGGAAGAGATATAGCTGAATTGCCTCAAAGTTAAGGTGTGCTCATGAGCAAAAACGCATTACCGTCCTCTCTTTTTCTCAGACTTATGGAGGTTCACGGCATGCCTCCCATCATTTAAGTAGCGTCGCTTACCGTATGTGTCGGCGTATGCTGCTGCATGTTCTTTCGATGGCAATTAGCAATAATAATTGCTTTGGCACGAGCCTTATCTTTCTTATCTCTGCACTTTATGAGCAAACGGTAGATAACTGCGTTACGTTCACCAGGTTTCCGGTGATCTGGTCCCGTTCCTAAGGCGGCCGAGATTAACAACCCGACTATCATTCCCTCCATACCTCCGATGGTGATGCATTCAATCGTCGGGAGCACAGCAGAGCTGTGAACCTCTCCGGAGCCTGATTCAAGTAGTTTCATGCCGATGATCGATGAGCAACTCACCCAGCCGAGTATCATCCCAATAAGGCAACCAAGTACTGCTCCGTGCGTGAGACCTGCTCCGGAGAATGGCAAACTATCGGCAGTATGCTCAAGGATCGATTGATGAAGAGCTTCTGGTGGAAAACCAGCCGCTTGTAGATGAGCAATAGCGACGTCAAGCTCATCTCGTGAGTGAAAACGGGTGGAGAATTCTGATGGATATGGTTTCATACTATCCTCCAAAAAGTGCAATACACCAGCAATAACGGACAGATTCCTCTGCAGTCTCTCAGCCTAACCATATCACCCACCCGACTAAGTGATATGCTAGTTTTTTTTCGAACGAAGGATGGTTTTCTGTTAAGATTTTTTACGCTGTTTTGAATTACAGAGGAGCTTCAAGGCAGCTGCTTATAACAGGAACTGTAACTATTCAGCGGACCGAAGAGCCTCCTTTTCTCAGACTTATAGAGGTTCCACCAAACAAGCACAGCTGCTGGGGGTGGGTTTCGGGAGTTTTTAGCTAAAAATGGTCGGAGATCGGGGTGGAAACGGTGCATTCTCGGGGTGGGAATACTGATTTCTCCCTCTTTTTTCTCGCGAAAATTGCTTTTTAGTCGTAGCTCTGCGAATGCGGCTGAAAGTCGCGGGTGGGGGGGGATTTTAAGGAAACCGATTACCGAAAAGGCGCCTCAGGTCACTGGTCCGACGTAGGGACGATAAGTGCCCTCGGGGAACTCGACAGAGAGATTGCCACTTCGATATTCCTCAGAGGCGACTTTGAAGCGGAAGTAGATATCGTAATACCAATCATTCATTTCAGCGCGACGAACGTCGCACTTCGATAGGACGCGGGGGCGATGGGTGGTTAGGGTTGAGGTTTTTGTGGATTTTGGGAGCGAGCCCGGCTCAACTCGTTTGAGAGCGGTTGGGCCGAGAAATTTCTTTCCTTCAGCGTCTCTGGCTTTGAGAATCTCTTGACGACGCTCTTCTAGGCGACGAGTCATCAATAGGGCGTACTCTCTTTGGGAGAGATGTTCATAGCCGGGGAGTCTTGCGTATTCGAGGGTGAACTCCTCGAGGAAGTCTTTCTTGTTTACCTTTTGACCCCACCGAGTAGCTTTGTAGTAGGCGGTCCAGTTCATTACCTTAAATTTTCGCTTTATTCCCCACACTGCGTCGTGGAAGCAGTTGTAGCCCGGGTAGTCGGATATTTTTTCAACAAGACCATCTTTTACTGGCTGAAGGACGGTGTAAAAGAAGTAGTTTTCGATATCGGAGTGATCGCCAAGAAACTCGTTTGAGTATCTCCTTCCCCAGACTCCACCGCCCGAATATGAGGGTGTGTGTTGAGGAACGGCTCGGGCTATTGTTGATTTCAGGTCCCGCAAAAAGTGAGCTCGATTTTTCTTATTGTTGTGCGCAACGATATGCAGATGATTCCCCTCGATCGCAAAGCCGTAGAGGGTAATCATGCGACGAGTGGCGTATTTTGCGGTTAGTCCAAGAATCCGGTGCTCGAGCGATTCGTTGTTGACGAACCAGAGGCGAGAATCTCTGGTTCGACTGGTGATAAAGTCTGAGTGTTCGTTTGTTTCTATACGCGGGTGGCAGCCCATTGGTGTCGTCCTCCAAGAGAGAAAAAAAAAAGTTTCTCTCTGTGATCGACACGAAGGAGAAAATGTTGTCAAAAACTACTAGTTTTTTTGTTACGGCGTAAAGAATTCTCTGCGCCCCTTCTCGCCCCAGTGCACACAGCGATAAACCTTCGCCCTATTCCCGACAATCGAGCACCTTCCGATACCGAACCTTCCCCTCTTTAAGCTCATTTAGAGCTACGTTGACGTCCTGAAGCTTGTGGACCTCCACAGTCGGGAAGAGTTCGTGGCGAGCAACAAACTCAAGGAGATAGCGCATTTGTCGAATTGAGCCAAGCGGGCTTGCGCTTATCGACTTATTCGCGCCAAGCAGCGAGAAAACACCGAATGACAACGGTTCTAGGACTGCTCCGACAAAATGAAGTTTCCCGTTAGGTCCAAGAGCGTTGATGTAGGCAGTCCAATCAAGTGGTACGTTCACCGTTGATATGATGAAGTTAAAGTATCCCTTCAGTTCGGTGAGCTTTTTAGCATCGAAAGATCCGACTACTCGATGAGCTCCCATCGCCATAGCCTCTGCCGTTTTGTCAGTGCTCGACGAGAATGCGGTCACCTCGCAACCCCATGCTCGAAGAAATTTAACGGCGAGGTGACCGAGTCCTCCAATTCCAATAACACCAACTCTATCCACCGGCCTAACATTATCGAGAATTGGTCCGAAAACGGTCAGACCTCCGCAAAAAAGGGGACCTACCGTTTCAGGTGGTATTGAATCGGGTACAGGTGTCGCCCAACTGAAGTGACAACGGACTCGATCGGCGAATCCTCCATGGCGGCCAACGATTATTCCTTCAGAGCGAGCGCAGAGATTTTGATGCCCGCCAAGGCATGATTCACAGGTAAGGCATGATCGCGAAAACCATCCAACTCCGACTCGCTGACCGAGAGCAAGGTCCGGAACAAGTGGACCTTTATCTTCGATAATACCCACCACTTCGTGACCGGGAACAAATGGATATGAGGTCGAGCCCCAGTCGTTGTTGAGCATACTCAGATCACTGTGACAAATGCCGCAGAACTCGATCCGAATCTGCACTTCATCATCTTTCAGAGGACCGGGATCGTACGAAAAAGGAACAAGACGTCCCATTGGATCAGTCGCAGCGTAGGCCTGAAACATATCGAAATCCTTTGTTAGAAATTTAAAATAAACAGATCAATGCGTAGATCCAAAGTTCTCGAAAAGAAGCGATTTAGAAACGACGATACCATGCGTCATTTAGAGGGCCAACTGATTAGAAAAGTGAAATCGATCATCGGACGACCAATAAATGAACGAGAGAAATTCCTCGATCTAGGTAATGATCAATTCTTCCCTCTATTGATTGAAAGTAGTACCGAGTCGAATTTGGATGAGCCGCCTCTTTGCATCTGTAGTCGCCTTATTTCGCAGCCTCAAAAACCTTTCTTGAAATAGCGATCTGGATTCTCCGAAATGCAACTAGAACAGTTTTTGAAAAGCCAGAACACATAGAATCGAAAATCTTCTGAAATTGCCGAAAAGACAGCGAAACTTTATTGCTTGACACTCATCTTATGCTATGGTGCGGCTATCAGCTGGGGTTGATGCAGTAACGATGGATGAGTATTCAGAAAATTTTCTGGTACAAAAAAATTACATATTTCAGTTACTTTTGACCTCTTACGCTGCTTGACTACTTTACTTTAAATAACTAAAAGTAAGTCTGTAGTCATTGCCTGGTTGGTTTTTCAGGTTGGTTATGACAATTCGGTTTATAGGTACTTCTTCACGCGGTAAAAACGAAGAATGCAAGAATAGGTAAGGAACGAACAGTTAGAACCTATTCTCTTGTAATCGTCGTTGACATTCTGATTTCTGGTTTACAACAGCGCAGTGCGCTAAGTGTTGTTCGCAAGTTTCACTGGATGTCATTGGATGTTGTTTTCAGCCCAAACCCGCCCACAGAGGGGTTTATCCTGCATCTGCAGGTAAACACGAGTGTGGGATAAATTAGAACAGGGAAGCAGCATATGAGCAATTCACCAGCCGTAGGAAAGTTCACCTCAGAGCGAGATGACGATTACGAATCTCATTGCCCCGTTAAATCAGAGAGAAATCTGCTTGCAGCCGTACTCTCTCGGGCAATTTGTGACGCTTTCGGAACCGCTCACTGTGAGCGACATATAATTCGCAGCGCGCGTCAGTGGTTATTCGGCAAGTTGATGCCCAAGCAACCTTTCAGCTTCTCTTGGGTCGCCACTCATCTAGATCTTGATCCTCTCGCGCTTCAAGATTTTCTTCGAAACTACGAGGGAGACCCCAACGGTCTACAGGATAGATTGGCACTTCTTCGCTGATTGTGTGCAGGTAATAAAGCGGGATTTAATATCCTAAGCTTGACAAAAGATTCGATGGCACTCCGCGCCAACAATCTGGATCGCCTAATGCTGTGAGGGAAAAACCGTCAAGCTGAGAAAAGTTTCTACAGCTTCCCCTCACAGCAAAAAAGGTATGAGAGAGCGATTTAGAGTGGAGCCGCCATGAGGTATTTATAAGCGCTCTTTAACGACCAAGAGGGTTGAGGTTTACTTTGAAGTGGTTTTTCGCCAAGATTGTACGGCGGTACCTATACTGCATTTTTACACCATCCGAGATATATCGTTAGGTACAAAAAATTACTTCTACGGGAGCCCTTGTGCTTCAATCGCTGTCCCTACCTGCTAACCGCCGCCTCCTCTTTATCACCACCTTAGTTGTGGCAATCATTGTCCTTCGTCTTGTGGCAGCTGCCGTTGAATTTTCAAATTATTGGGGATGTATCATATCGGTATTTCATACCGTTTTGGTTGCGTGCGGCACTCTCTTCAGCCTATGGCAATCGCCGCAAAGCCAAGAGGATGAGAGCGATGCAAAAAATTGAAACGTCTCAAACTGAATACATCAGCAGGGCGGTGAAAATACTCAGCCGTGAGAGGTTAGAACACTCTGAATCAATCTCATTATGGACTCTACTTCGCTACCCTCCCCTTATTCCCCAGACCTTTCACTTCTTGAACTTCTGGGAGAGATTGTATCCATTCAAAGTGGTACCTCGAACCCTGAAGGTATCCGCAAGGTTCAGTCCATCGCTTCTCGTGAGCTTGAGGCAATGGGTTTTACGACTCGGCTCATTGAAGCGGAGGGTTTTGGTCCTCATCTAGTTGCAGAAAGACTGCGGAGTAATCGTCCCTCAGTGACGCTTGACGGCCACATGGATACCGTATTCCCGCCAGATTCAGAGCCCTCTTTTCGAATCGATGGTGATCGTTGTCTTGGTCAAGGAGTCATCGATATGAAGGGGGGTAATGTATGCATGATCGGTGCTCTGCGCCGATTATACCGCTCCGGAATGCTCGACCAACTCAGTGTTCGGGTATTGCTGGTAGCAGATGAGGAGGTAGGAAGCCCATCATCGCGAAGCCTTATCCGAGAGCTCGCGCCACAATCAGACGTTGTGCTCGTCTTTGAGGAGGCGGGACAAGAGGGAGAAGTGGTTATAGGTCGGTCCGGTATTCAGGTTGCCGACCTCAGAGTTTTTGGTGTCGCAGGACACGCGGGTAACGTCAAAGGAATTCGTCGTAACGCAATTGAGGAGCTTGCATACAAAGTATGCGCGTTGCGGGAGGCTGCTTACGAGATGCAAGAGGAGGGAATCCTTTTCTCAGTTGGTCTGGTCAAAGGAGGCATTGCCCATAATGTAATTGCTGATGCCGCATCATGTCTCATCAACATTCGATTTACATCCGCCCCTTTGTTCGGAAGACTTGCCAAGTTGTTCTCGGATATAGCAGAAAATCCTCACATTCCGGGAACCACGACAAAGTTGACCTGGCAAGAATCCGCGTCACCTGCGATGCCAGTGACTGAAAAATCATTATCTCTTGCTCAGCTGTGTCAACGCGTTGGCGAAGAGTTAGGTTTTACCGTTGGTTTCCAAACTCGCGGCGGTAGCTCAAATGCTAATCTTTGGGCCGACGCGGGGGCCACGGTGATCGATGGTCTTGGTCCTATCGGAGGTGACGATCACTCAGAGCGTGAATGGATGTCGATCCCAAGTCTTTTCAATCGAATTCAGCTCGTTGAGGAGATGTTTGTTAGGTTGTCAAATCAGATTAGTCTCTTCTAAAACTTACCCGTCACCGAGAGTAAATAGCCCAAGGGTATCATTCACTCTAAATTATCCCTGTAGGAGCTGAAGGGCAAGCTGTGGCTGCTGGTTCGCCTGAGCTAGCATTGCAGTGCCGGCCTGCTGGAGAATGCTTACGCGGGATAGCTCTGCTGCTTCTGAAGCAACATCGACATCTCGGATTCGGCTCTCTGTTGCGAGGAAGTTTTCCCGAGCGGCTCTTAGGTTATTAATCGTTGCGGTTAATCGAGATTCGGCAACACCCAAGGTGGCTCTATTCCGCGAAAGAGAGCCGATCGCATTGTTTACAGCATCGAGGGCCAACCGAGAAGCTGATGCTGAAGCCGCAGATCCCAAACCATCGATAATCGAATACGTCTGTATTGAGGATCCTGCCTGTGCAAGTCCTAAAGCCTGTAACGTAGCAGCGACACCCGAGTATGTTACGGTCGAGAGAGAACTTCCATCAAAACCTACCTGAAAAGTAATCGCCTCCGACCCACTAAGTAATCGCTGACCATTATATTCAGTCGTAAGGGCGATACGCTCAATTTCGCTTGATAGAGCGACAAATTCACCCGAGAGAGCGGAGCGTTGCTCATTGCTGTAGATTCCGTTCGCCGACTGCTGAGCCA
Organism: Bdellovibrionota bacterium; assembly: GCA_044345055.1. Taxonomy (GTDB): domain Bacteria; phylum Bdellovibrionota_C; class UBA2361; order UBA2361; family OMIW01; genus OMIW01. Next base: position 8,018 of record JBIJBT010000003.1, on the reverse strand, counting down.
ATTCAGCTAATCGCCCAAGCACGTTCGTAATCTCATTTATAGTTTGATCGGCGATGGTTACGAGCGATATTCCGTCGCTGGCATTTCGTATACCGACGACAGCTACGCGAGCATCTGCTTTAAGAGTTTCCGCTATCGATAACCCAGCAGCATCATCAGCTGCGCCGTTGATGCGAAACCCAGATGAGAGTCTTTCATAAGATTTACCAAGACGCTCAGAAACCGATGTAAGATTTCTTTGAGCGCGAATGGACGAAACGTTGGTCGCTATATTTATGGACATGGTCTCCTATCCGTGTAAGACGGCGCTGTCGCGTTTCACAAGGTCACCGATCAAATGGGTGCATTTTAATACCAAAGCATTCGTGCTGGGCTAAGTGGCAATCCTTTGCCGGCTGTTAAGAGATAAGCAAGAACGTTGCCATCTGTAGAATTAGTGAACAGACAGCAGTGGTCGTTACTCTTCTCTACTACTGGTTGCAAGCTGAAATTCCTGCTCTTGTTTGAGAACACTTTCAACGTATCTTCTCGTGCTTGCAGGTATAAATAATTTTACGTCGTCGTAATCGCCTGGATTTAGCTGCTCTCGAAGAGCTCGCGCCTGCGCCGATGCAAGTCTTCCCTCGCCTGCATTAAATGCAGCAAGTGCTATTTTTTTATTCGAAAGGGTCGTTGTTGCAGGTATTGTTTCAACGCCATTAGCAAGCTTTGTCGGACGGGAAAAAATATCCTGAAGGTGCGTCAGATACCGAACACCGAGACTCACATTCTGCTCAGGATTAAGAGGGCTATAATCAGAAGATGAATCAGAGCGGGAAAGAATTTCCCTCCCCGTGGAATCTAGAAATTGGAAAAGTCCCTTGGTTGCATGTCCATCACGACTGATACTTTTGGCACGAAATGAAGATTCAGTTGATACAACTGCCAATCCGAGCGGAACAGGAAGATCGGTTCCATGAAGCTCATTCGCGCGACCGATTAGGTTACTGACTGCGGCAACCCGCTCATCTCGGGGTAATCGATCAAATACATCCGCAGAGTCATGACGTTTTATTGACACTATCGTTGGTGGAGTAAGAGCTGGTAATGGTTTATTGACATCCTCTGGATTTACCGGCTCTAAACGGCTATTGGATAGTTGAGGAGGGTTCAACTTTGGGGTTATGAGTCTTGAGGATATTTGCGCCATTACATCCGAAATTTCAGCTTCCGTAGGTAAGGATGGGACTGTTTTAGGTCGAGTTTTAACCGTTAGTTTTGGTTTCTGATCGATCTGTTTCGGTTTAATTTGCTCGTCGATTAGCCTAGCAAAGGGGGTCTTCCCATTGCTTACAGCAACTTTTTCGTTCGAGGATTCCTGGTGCAAGCTTCGCTGAATTGTTTTAAAGCTGCCAAGGAAGTCTATCTTCATGGGCCTCCGAGTACCAAAGGTAGCTGGTTGGAAACCACAGAGCCCATGAATCGATGTTCTATTTTTACGTCTATTTCTAATTGGGCACTGCGGAGTCTCAATGGAAGCAAGCAGCGCGCCAATAATTGAGTTGCTTTAAACAATTCCCTCTTTTTGCATTCTCTCATTCACTGCGTGGTCGAGAACTTTTTGATAATTGTTCGCCGAAAGATGGGGGCGAATCTTTGAAAGGGATGCTTCGATCTCTTTCTCAATATCAAGTCGAGTCCTACGAGAGACGTTTACCGCTCGGGCTGCTTGAGGAATTCGTTTTGGCACGGTAAATGTTTTGTGATTTTCGATCGCGCGGTAGAGAAATCCAACAGGACTTTTATTGACGAGGTGGCTACCTGTTTCAACGAGAGCGTCGAAATAAGCGATGATTCTCTGAATATGCCGGAGCGAATCCTCAGTTTGTCCCGCAAGGAGCTTTATTACTTGACGCTCTTTAATGCCCCGTGTGACAAGTTGTCCCATTATCTCTTGCACTAGCGAAGTACTTCCTGGGATTGAGGCGGGTTTCGGGAGCTTCTCGTCCTGTTTTGCAACTGATCGTACTCCACGCTTTGCGATCATGCTTAATCGCGTTTCTGAGCCTTTTCCTGAGAATGAAAATGTTTCTAAAAAGCCATGTTCGCAAAGTTCCTTGAGTGCTGGATCCAACTGCTGTCGGAGTGAGCTTGCGAATTTATAGTTTCGAGAAATTCCTAGTTTTTCATGAGAGAGGGTGAAAAGGTTTATATCAACGCAGGACCGATACCAGAAATGCTTATCGAGGAATCTGTATAGTCGCTTTGATACTGCCGAGTTCAGGGAGAGGTAAAAATCGAGATCAAGCTTTTTTATAAAGCCTACCTGAAAGGATTTAAAAATGGTTTCGCTCCAGGTGAAATAGCTCGATTTCAGATCCGTATCTCGGGATGTGTTTATTTCGTAAGCATCGATTAATCCAAATACCTTCGTGCTGTGACTTTTTGCATCGTTATCAAAAAATGCATTTGTTGCTTTGATTCTGAGACCTGCAAGCCTATCCAGAGCTTTTTGTAGTCGGGTGTAGCTCCGTCCCTCGGTACTCCAGCGTAGAGTTCTAAGAAGTTCATACCGTGTGAAATGAACTTTTCTTCTTGTGATGCCATCGTCAACTGTAAGTTTCAAGAGCCCGAGCAGTACCTCGTCGTCCGATGATGTAGGAAGACCGAATTTATCCGCTCCCGTTATGAGCCATTTTCGCTCAACGAGATCGCCATTTTTTGTTCTGATTGAATCGCTGAATTCAAGAGTTTTTAAATTAGGATTCGCGCGGGTAGAGAGAACCGTCAGAGGAAACTCTGCCAAATTCATTTCGTCGCGGGAGATTATTTTTCTGGGAATTTCGCTCATGGTGCTCACATGAAGAGAGGCGGTGATGTGGTGAGAGTACTGACTTTTAGTAAGTTAAACAATTAGATTTTTATTCACTTATTTATGTTGTGAGCGAGCAATAAAGCTAATGAAACCAATATGTTAGAAGGATATTTTTATCTAAGATCACGATAAAAAATCTTTCAATTCCCGATAGTATTTATGAGAGTTCACGGGCGTATTTTTTTCGTTGCCCGATGTTAATTAATTCAGGTCACGAAAGAAATTACGTTCAAATCACGAACTATTTTCAACTGCACGGGTATTGAAATAATCAAATTAATTTCTGCTCTCCGTTTAATCTTCAGCTTAATTTATATCGTTTCACGGTGGATGACGGGAATTGAAATAACAAGCGGCGATAAGGGTATCGTGCTTCGACGAAAAGTCGTATAAAGAGCGTCGCATTATGCAGACATGATGTGGGGAATTAGTGGGAAATAGCTGGTTGTAGTTCTGGAGCTTTTATTGATTTCTGAAAGGTTATTGCTACGGACCTCAAACAGCTACGCTCCCCTTCTCCATTAATCTGTCGACTTTCTATTATTTCAAAGCACGGTAACTGGTATGGCATTAGTACTCGGAGTGGTAAATCAAAAGGGGGGCGTCGGTAAAACGACGACAAGCGTTAATTTAGGAGCAGCTCTCGCGGTACGGGGTAAGCGAGTATTGCTAATTGATATTGATGCACAGGCAAATGCCTCGACGCATCTTGGTATCGCTACAGGAGATGAAGAGGAGACGGTCGAGAGCTCGGAAGATCGATTGATTCCGGCATTTACAAGCTACGATGTCCTTAAAGGATCGAAGACGGTAGGAGAAGTTGCGTTAAAGCGTTCGCAAAATCTTGATGTTATACCTTCAAGTCTTCTTTTGAGTGCGGCGGATCTCGAGTTAGGAGGGGTTGTCGGTCGAGAATTGCTTCTTAAGAGGGCACTCTCGAAGGTTTCCGATGAATATGACGTCATCGTGGTCGACTGTCCTCCTGCATTGGGGCTTTTGTCGCTTAATGCTCTGGCAGCGGTTCAGAAAGTTATAGTGCCAGTTCAGAGCGAGTATTTGGCTCTTCATGGAGTGCGTCAGCTCCTCGATACGATCGATCAGGTAAGGGCGATCTACAATCCTGAGCTAGTTGTTGGAGGAGTTCTTATCTGCTTACACGACTCAAGGAGGCGTTTAGCTCGGGCTGTTGCAGAGACTATTCACTCCTATTTCGGGGATCTTGTCTTCAAGACAGTCATTCGAACGAATGTTGCTCTAGCAGAAGCTCCCGCTCAGGGTAAGACAATCTTCGAATATGCTGAAAAATCCTCGGGAGCAGAGGATTATCAATCATTAGCAGCGGAGGTGATGAATGAGTAAGCGTAAGTTAATTCTGGCAAATAACCCTCTTTTGAGTGGTCCGGCACTGCGAGAGCGAAATGAGCAGACGGATGCACCTCAACCACCATCTATTTCGGTGGGTCCCTTTCGAGAGATTCCAATAAACTTCATCGATCCCGATCCGAATCAGCCCAGAAGTGTCTTTGATGAGGATCAATTAGATGAGTTAACCCAATCGATTAGTCGATATGGAGTGCTGAGTCCGCTATTGGTCCGCCCGAGTAAGATAGTAGGCCGCTTTCTTGTTGTAGCGGGTGAGAGGCGGTTGCGAGCCGCGACACAGGCTGGTTTGGCCTCTGTTCCGGCAATAATCGACCGGAGCCTTGAAGGAGATAAGGAGAAGACCTTAGCGATTCAGTTGGTAGAGAATCTTCAACGTGCGGATTTGTCGCCCCTGGAGCGGGCTCAGGCGATGGGCATGTTGAGAGATTCTTTTTCATTATCGATTCGAGATATCGCTGAAAAGTTGGGGGTTTCCAAGAGCCTTGTCCATCGAAGTCTCGAATTGTTGCTTCTTCCTCCTGATTTAATAGTCGCACTACAAGGTGGGGCATCTGAATCAAAGATCCTTCTTTTGGCAAAGATCGATGATGAAGATCTCCGTGCAACGTATCTGCGGGAAATTGAGGAAATTACCCGAAGCGATATCGAGGCTCATTTAAAAGGAAGATCTCAGCGGACGATTCGAACTCAACAGGAGAGAACTGATTCTGAAAAAGATGATCCGATGGATCCTGAGGATCAGCGGATCGCTGATGAAATTCAAAGGGCTGTTGGGGTTCGAGTTCGGCTGCAACGAGAGTCTAGGAATAGCAACCGAGGACGATTAGTTCTCGAGTTCTATTCGGAAGACGATCTGCAGGAGATTTTTCGTAAGCTAGTAGCGGAGGGCTGATTGTTGTTTCAGAGGGAGGTGTCCCACGGTGGGACGATTAGAGCCTCCCTCACCTAGGTTGTTGCTCTGAAGATAGCCGTCTAATTGTTGTAATAAAAAAGTATCGTGCTGTGAGATAAACTATGAGAGAACCGAGTATGTCCCACGGTGGGACGGCGAGTAACATCCACGAAGATGCTGATATCATCGAGAAATTTGTCAGCAATCGCGGATCGAAAGAGTTTTCGCTGGATAAGGTACGTCGGCTAGTGGGGTTAATCGGGAGACCGCACGAGGCATTTCCTGTTTTTCACATAGCAGGTACAAACGGAAAAGGCTCAGTGTCTTGCGCGATCGCGGCGATGTTGGGTGCTAATCAGAAAAAGGTTGTCCTAACAATATCGCCTCATCTCGTCAGGGTTAATGAGCGGGTAATTCTTGATGGTATTCCGATTGAGGATGCTATTTTGGCTCGTCATCTGAGGCTAATTGAAGCTGCATCTGAGTCAATTGGTGTTGTCCTCAGTCTTCATGAGGCTATGACAGTTGTCGCGCTTCTGGAGGGGCAATCGGAAGAGGTCGATTATGGGGTTCTGGAGGTTGGTGTAGGAGGACGGCTTGATACAACAAATATTGCCGCAAATCCGGCCGTTGGGGTTATAACTTCGGTCTCGTTTGACCATACTGAGCTACTCGGAAACCAGCTCGAGTTAATAGCCAGAGAGAAAGCAGGGATCATAAAGAAAACGATGAAAGCGGTTGTTGTTGGAGCCGTGTTCGAAAGTGTTAGATTAGTGATTGAATTGCAAGCAGAAGCTGCTGGAGTTCCGGTGATTGCCTTCGGCAGGGACTTTTGGGTGCATGACGAGGTAGATGGCAGCTATACTCTACACTTTAATAATAAGACTTACCCCTTCTCACCTCCATTAGCTGGAGCGCATCAGGTCCATAATGCAGCTTTAGCCCTGGTTGCAGCGATTGTAGAGGGCCTTGATCCGATGTTATCTGCAAAAGGACTTTCTCAGGTATCCTGGCCTGCTCGACTTGAACAGTTATCGTGTTTTGAAACAAGAACTGTGATTTTAGACTCGGCGCACAACCCAGATGGAGTAAAACAGGTCGCAACTTTCGTAAAAAATACCTTCAATCAATCAATAGACTGCGTCTTTGGGTCACTCAATACAAAAGATTGGCGGTCAATGATTGATATTCTTTACCCCATTACCCGACACTGGTACCTCTTATCGCCACCCGGGGAGAGTGCGGTTCCATCGGAGATGATATCTGAATATCTCTCGGGTTTTGGAATAACTTCTTACCTATTAAGGGATGAAGAAGAACTTTTTGAGCAGTTATTGAAAGGGCCAATCGGGGACAAAACACAGACACCCCCCCTCGTTGTGCTTGGATCGATGTATCTAATCGGTTCTATTCGGAAGGCGTTGGCTCTACCTGAAAAGCCTTATTGGAAAGTGGGAAGCACTTAGAGGCTGCTCGAATGAATAAGTTTTTCGTGAATCTTTAGGGTAGTGCTATGGGTAAGGCAGAAAATATCTCCACGGATAATAAAAGTCGCTTCAATAGTTTCTTACAAGAGCGAATGATCGCCCGATGGGCCGGATTATCGCTGTTCCCGATGATAGAATATGCTCTTTTTCCCGGCGGAAAACGGCTTCGGCCTCTTCTTACCTGTGCTGTTGCTACGGATTTAGGGTTAGAAGTGAAAGAAGTTCTACCAGGAGCGGCTGCATTAGAATGTATCCATATCTCCTCGTTGATCCATGATGATCTGCCCTGCCTCGATAATGATGCAGTTCGACGTGGAATGCCGAGCTGCCATATTGCTTTTGGTGAGGCGTCGGCCCTTTTAGCGGGAGATGCGCTGATTGGGTGGGCTTTTGAGTTGATCGCTGATGTTCCGAGGCCAAATCTCGCGATTTTTACACTCGCTGAGGCATTTTCAGAGCTATGTTTAGGGCAGCATCAGGAGTTAATAGATTCAACGCAATCGGCTAGAATTGCAGAATTAAAAACAGGTGCGCTTTTCGCGACAGCTCTTCGGCTTGGGGGAACTTCATGGAGTGGAGATCTTGAGCTACTTGGAGGACTATTGAGGGGGATTGGCAGGGACTTTGGGGTGTTGTTTCAGCTCCAGGATGACTACGATGATGGTGATCTACAATCTGCCACGCAAGTAAGTATCGCCGAACGATTTCTTAATTTGCAGGAGCGGTTTATTTCATTACACGAAATAACCGGTAGTTCTTTTTTTCAGACAAAATGTTTGATCAAGAACGCATTGATTAGGTTGCTGGAGCGTGAGGATCACAAAAGCAATTTGGTTTAATTTGAGTTATTCGGGTAACGAGATAAGAAAGATGAGGAGTATCGACTTATGACGGATTCAGGGAGATTGTCGACGGAAGATGCACAGTTCGTTGGTGCTCTTGTTAGAAAGGTGGGGGCTGAGCTTCTCAGATGGCGACCGAATCGAGATGGCGCTATTGATTTGGAAATTTCGCAGAAGATAGATGGCTCGCTTGTCTCCGCCGCTGATCACGCTGCTCAGGATCTCTTTTTTAGCGAGATGTCGGCGAGATTTCCCGAGGAGCCTGTGCTATCAGAAGAGGGTGTTCTCAATAATGATGGAAAATCAGAGCGAAGCTGGATCCTTGATCCTCTTGATGGAACGCGCGAATTTTTGAGTGGCACCCCCGATTTTGCGGTTCAGCTTGCCTGTTGTTGGAGAGGTGAGGTTGTTGGGGGTTGGCTCTATTTCCCCGCAATTGATTGTTTGATAGAGTCAACTAGTGGTTTAGGCCCGTACTGTGATGGTCGAAGCCTTTCGGTTCGGGATAGGAAAAACCTTGAACCTGCTAGGGTTCTTGTACGAGGGGTTCAGTGTCGAGA